>JAEPQF010000039.1 GCA_017640685.1 Hyphomicrobiales bacterium | reverse complement strand
GGAAAGGGGAGCGAACAATGCCCCCATTCGCCACCAATAGAGCGAGGACCATTCACAATCTTTTTGTCAATGACCACCCCACCACCAACACCGGTTCCTAAAATAACCCCAAAAACAGAAGAAGCATCAGAGCCAGCCCCATCAACGCTTTCAGAAAGGGCAAAACAATTGGCATCATTTGCAAGGCGAAGTGGTCGCTCCAAGGCTTGTTCTAAATCTTCTTGAAACTTTTTATCGTTCAACCAAGTGCTATTCGCATTTTGAATAAGACCAGTGAGTGGGCTAATCGAGCCTGGAATACAAATCCCAACAGGGGCAGAAGATCCTAATTCAGTCTCAATTTTTGAAACGATTTCATTAATAGTAGAGATTGTGGCACTGTAATCATGCCGTGGTGTCGGGAGGCGATGATTAAAAATCGTTGAACCATCAACGGCAAGAGCGGCACCGAATATTTTTGTTCCTCCAAGGTCAATGCCAATATGAAAGGTCATTGATCCATTCCAAGGAGTTGAATACGTGCCGCTTCAACACCTTCAGGGCTAATTTGTTCACTAGAACAAAATGCTAACAATAAACTCTCATCAGAGGTGACGAAATCAAGAACCCCCCCTAAAAATTTAAGGTTTTCTTTCAAGCGAATGATGTCAGTGCTTTCTATGCCAGTAAGAGCTATAAATTTAGATATTTCTTCTGGTGATTGAGATATGTAAGCTAATGATTTTATTGCAATAAATGCCGCTGATTTTGTGCTGATTTGTTCGTTTGATACAGGCATAAGCGCGGCTCCTAAATGAAAATTTCAAACTTTAATTAAATATGAAAAAAATCAAAATTTAAACGCTTATTTTACATGTTTGGGATTATATAACATATTGGTATGTAATTCTTGCCAATCAAAGATAAGTTTAACGATGAATTAACCATGGGCTTAATCACCATATTTAGTACGAGTAAGGCGTTCTGATTTATGTCACAAAGTATTCTCATAGTTGAAGATAATGAACTGAACATGAAGTTATTTCATGATTTGTTATCTGCCCACGGATATACAGTTTACCAAACTCGAAATGGTGTAGATGCACTTGAATTAGCTCGTGTTCATAGACCCGACTTAATTCTGATGGATATTCAATTACCTGAAGTTTCTGGTCTTGAGGTGACCAAATGGCTAAAGGATGATGATGAATTATGTAAAATTCCTGTTGTAGCTGTCACAGCTTTCGCCATGAAAGGTGATGAAGAGCGCATTAGGGAAGGGGGCTGCGAGGGCTATATTTCCAAGCCAATCTCAGTTACGCATTTTTTGGAAACAATTGGTCAGTTACTAGAAGTGACCGAGGATGAGGATGTTTCGCAATGACCGCAAGAGTACTAGTGGTTGATGATATCAAAGCCAATGTTAAATTGCTCGAAGCGCGCTTAAGTGCTGAGTATTTTGAAATTTTAACAGCCTATTCAGGCCCAGAAGCGCTGGAAGTCTGCGAAGTCGAGCGCATAGACGTCATTTTACTTGATGTTATGATGCCAGGAATGGACGGTTTTGAGGTTTGTGAACGCCTAAAAAGCAATCCTAAAACGCAGCATATTCCTGTCGTTATGGTCACAGCATTAGACACACCATCAGATCGGTTGCACGGCTTAGAAGCAGGTGCGGATGACTTTTTAACAAAGCCAGTTGATGATGTAGCGCTAGTCACAAGGGTGAAGAATTTAGCACGCCTAAAAATGCTCACAGATGAAATGACCATGAGAGCAGAAACAGGCAGTCAAATGGGCTTGTCCCAAGAAAAAACGCCCGTTTTTAGTGAAAGAAAGTGGGAAGGTAATGTGCTAATTGTTGAAGATAATCAACGCTCTGCAGATAGAATTACCAAAACGCTTAGTAAAGAACACACAATAGAAATAGAACAAAACCCTCAAGAAGCGCTTTTTCGTTTGGCTGAACAAGAATATGACCTTCTCATCATTAGTTTAGATTTAAACGGCGTTGATGGGTTAAGGCTTGCCAGTCAGGTTCGCTCATTAGAGAGAACAAGAAACCTACCAATTCTTATTGTGGTGAACCCTGAAGATAAGGCGCGCCTTATTCGCGGTCTTGATATGGGGGTAAATGACTATATGGTGCGTCCAATCTGTGCCAACGAAATGATGGCCCGTGTGAACACGCAGGTGCGCCGTAAAAAATACACCGATTATTTGCGCAATTGCTTAGAGACAAAAGTTGAGCTTGCCGTCACTGATGCGCTAACAGGCCTTCACAATCGTCACTATTTAGAAAGTCATTTGAAAACATTATTTGACGAGGCAAATGCCAAGAGAAAATCTCTTTCTGTGCTTATGACAGACATTGATTATTTTAAATCAGTGAATGACACTTATGGTCATGATGTCGGCGATTTAGTTCTAAAAGAATTTGCGCGGCGAATTCGCACAAACATTCGCGGGATGGACCTTGCTTGCCGGATTGGCGGCGAAGAGTTCGTAATTGTCATGCCTGACACAAGCCTGACCGAATGTTATAATGTAGCTGAAAGATTGAGAAAATCTATTGAAATGGAGCAGTTCCATATTCCTCGCTTAGACAAACCTCTTGATATTACAACAAGTATAGGTATCACAGCTCTCGATGAAACTATTACAGATATCAATCTATTGATGAAACGGGCAGATCAGGCGTTATATTGCGCGAAAAGAGACGGACGAAATCGCGTTGCTGCAGATGCAGCGTAATTCTAAGCAATTTACTTGAATAATATTCATTTGAAAGAGTGAATAATCTCAGGATAATTTACTTATAGTTGTAAAATATAGATTATGCTCTTTGGGCAATGAAAAAGCTAAAAATTGGGGAAAACCTTAAAATATGAGTGATTCTCTCCAAAAATGGCTAAAATGTGGACGATATTAACAGGCTAGTGTCACGAATTTACCATTTTTCTTTACAATGATGTTGAAATATAGCTAAGAAAATAGGGGATAATATTGATTTATTGTGCCATTGCGCTAATTTGTCTACAAGCGCAAAAATATTTTTTTTGACTAACAAGCCAAATCTAAAGAATTTAGATGCAATTTTTCGGTAATAGGTCGCTTGTTAGGTAAGTTATTCGGCGGCTTTGATGTTGGGGTATCTAAATCTTTTTTAAAATTTCCTAATATTAAAACTGTCTACGAAAATCCCAGCGGGATGTACAGGTACCGCCGCATCTCCTGGTTCCGTTGGGTGCGGTCGGCTGGAATCGGTATGAGTGGCCTCCTCGTTACGCCGATACTGGTCGACCTCGAAGTCAAATGACCATAGGCCCTCTTTGGTCCATTTGACAAAGGCTGACCTCGCAACTTCGGTTTCACCCCGCTACCGTTGTGTTGTGAGGTCAGCTGCATTTTAAAGCCCGTATTCCAGCTTTAAAAGGCGATAAAACATTTCCTCACAGTAACCTAGAAATTGTCGTGCCTTTTAAATCCAATCTTTAAAAGTATCAGCTCTGAGTTTTTTGAGTTCAAAAGACTGCAAGGAATTAAAGCGCACAAACTTATTCCTGAAAACAATCAAGAACTAAAAAAGTTGAATTTTGAGGTAATCGAATATTTTATTAACCATAAAATATCAGAAGATAAAAATCCTCATTACTCATACATAGTAGTAAAGAAATGAGGGTTTAAGAAAAATAAATTATTTAATTTTGGCTTCTTTAAACTCAACGTGCTTGCGAGCAACAGGGTCGTATTTTTTGAGAACCATTTTTTCAGTCATAGTACGGGCATTCTTTTTCGTAACGTAATAAAAGCCAGTACCTTCTGTGCTTAAGAGTTTAATTTTTTGAGTGGTCGGCTTAGCCATTAGTCAATGCCTTTAAAAATCGTGTTATAAATCAATTTCAGTGTTAACTGCCTGCTAGAGCGTTGGTTGCCTCAACAGCAAAACGGCGCTCAATAGCGATGGTCTTAAGTAGAGGGGAACATGCCGTGAGTTGCCCCATCTGTCAAGAGGGAGTTTCCATTTCAATGGCTCCAATTTCAAATCTTTTACCTAAATATTGATAAAAAGCCACTTGGCGTGGTTGCTCAAAGGCAGTGAGTGAAGATAGATGCTCGTTAAGGTCTTCTAGAACAACACGTGTCATAGGGTGAATTTTAAGCGATAAAGCCTCCTCAAAGCTTACCCAGGCTGTTTTGACTAATTCATTATCTCCGCGACCTGTCCAGCCTTGAGGGCCTCTATAGTCATGTAAAAAGAACCGTGTATCAAACCGCTTCTTTATGCCAGGCGGTGTAATAGCACGTGATAAATAAACAATACCTTCAAAAAGAGGGCTAAGGTGGGAAAAAGGAAGTTCATCTGGGCCAAAAGGATGCGATAATTGAGATTGCTCTTGTTGGACGACTTTAAAATCTGAATAAAGATGCAATCCGGTCTCTTCATAAAGTTCTCGAAGAGCACAAAGTATTAACCCTGCCCCAATTTCTCTCTGTGTTGCCTTAAAAGAAAGAGATGGCTCATGATCGGGTAATAAATTTTCAGCAATACCAGCTAACCGAGTGATCTCTTGATGAGAATGAGGGGTAAATAACTCCGCTTGCTCATAAGTTTCTAAAGTCAGGCTATCACGGCCAGAAAGAATAGAGCTGTTAAGAGAACGTTTTGTAAGGTCTGGTAGGTAAGATTTAGCCAGTTCTAAATCAGCCAAATCAAGCGCGCCACCGGGAAAGACATAAACGTCGGGCATGAATGAACTTTTTTGATGCCGCAAGCCCATGAGAAGCTTATAGGGAGTTTCTCTACGATCAATAACCAAAAGGCTGGCAGCGTCTCTTGGATGGATAAGGGGGTGTTTGTCAGATCGGTCTTTGCCATTAAGAAGTGCTAATCTGTCAAATGCTCTATCCATAAAAAATCCAACCTTTATAAAATCTAAAGGTTGGATTTAAACAGGTCACAGATCCTAGAACAAGTGCTTTGAACAAGTATCTGGAACAAGAGCCTCTAAAAAAGTGAATTATTTTTCAGTTGCTGAGGCAACCTGAGTATCATGAAGATGATCAGTTGGGTACTCAGCGGCTTCATCATGATGCGGGTTAAAGCCATGCATGTAGTTGGCCCATTGAACACCAATTAAAGCACCTTTTATGCGCGGTAGTAGCCAGGCACACATGATTAAAGTAAGCGGTAGCCACAATGCTATATGCAACCAAATTGGAGGGGTATATTCAATTTCAACCGCCATCATCATTGGTAAAATAACGTGACCAACAACAAAAATAGTGAAATAAGGCGGGGCATCATCAGCGCGGTGGTGATGAAGTTCTTCACCACAGTTAGGGCACTGATCGTTGACCTTTAAAAATTTACCAAAAATCGCCCCCTCACCACATTTAGGGCATTTTTGTTTAAATCCGCTAAGTACCGCACGCATAACATTGCGTTTTGGTAGTGTGACATTTTCATATGCTGCTTTATCATTCATGGTCGAAAACTTACTTTCTAAATGTAACTTAATCAAGCGCTAAAGATTGGTCGGACAATTTGTCACAACATAAACCACAAACAATGCAAAAAAGTAAAAAAATGGGTTTATGTTTTTTTCTTCAAGGTAACACGGCCACTTCTTCGTTTCCCGCCCATTTCTGCCTTGGACTGAGATTTTGAAGAAGAGCTTTTTGTTTTTTGGCGAGGGGTTGAGCGATTATTTTTACTCGGCTCAGAATGTTTGAACTCTGAGCGATCTCTTTTTGTTTTAGAAGAAGGTTTCTGCTTGCCCCTAATTGATCCTCTGGAGCTATTTCTAACAGATTTCTTAATGCGGCGAGTGCGGGCTTTGCGCGGCGCTTTAGAACTTCCATGAACGCCAGATGAAATCATTTCAAAACGAATGGCACCAGCTGTTGGAATAATTTCGACAAGGCGTACATCTACCCGTTGCCCCAGATGAAAACGTTCACCGGTTCTCTCACCCACAAGCGCCTGATGGTCTTCATCATGATTATAATAATCTCCATCCAATGTAGAAATAGGAATAAACCCATCCGCTCCGGTATCATCTAATTTGATGAATAATCCCGCGCGTGTAACACCAGCAATGCGCCCTTTAAAATCCGCCCCGACTTTGCTTGAAAGAAAACTAGCGATTAAACGATCAATCGTCTCGCGTTCAGCAACCATTGCGCGGCGTTCAAAATCTGAAATTTGTTGAGAGAGCTCATCAAGTTGCTCAATCTCATCATCAACAAGCCCGCCTTCCCCAAAGTGAAGTGCTCGAACAAGTCCGCGATGAACAACCAAATCTGCATACCGACGAATAGGGGAGGTAAAATGTGCATAGCGTGCCAAGTTCAAACCAAAATGGCCAATATTATCTGGGCGATATTCCGCTTGAGACTGGCTTCTAAGAACCATCTCAGTGACCATATCTTCCCACTCTTTTCCCTTCGCTTGTGAAAGGATACCGTTAAATAATTTTGCCTTCAAAGGACCAGAGCCACCAAAGCTCAAATCAAGAGTAGCAAGAAAATCTTTTAATCCTTGAATTTTCTCATCTGATGGTTGGTCATGAACCCGGTAAATAAGCGGGGTTTTCTTTTTTTCTAACGTCTGCGCTGCTGCAACATTCGCCTGGATCATGAATTCTTCAATAAGTTTATGAGCATCAAAACGGTCAGGCGTGATGATGTCTTTAATCTCACCCTTATCAGTCATCAAAATTTTACGCTCAGGTAAATCAAGTTCAAGCGGGGCTCTGTTTTTACGTGCCTTTTTAACAACGCTGTAGGCTTCCCATAATGGTTTTAAAATAGGTTCGAGTAAAGGCGCGGTTTTATCATCCACCTCACCATCAATCGCAGCCTGCGCTTGATTATAGGAAAGCTTCGCAGCCGATTTCATCAATATGCGTTGAAACTCATGAGATTGTTTTTGCCCGCCTTTATCAAAGACTAATTTAACCGCAAGAGCAGGGCGCTCTTCACCTTCTCGAAGCGAGCAAAGATCATTTGAAATAAGCTCTGGCAGCATAGGCACAACCCGGTCGGGAAAATAAACAGAGTTTCCGCGTCTTTGAGCTTCTTCATCTAGTGCAGAGCCTGGCCGCACATAAAAAGAAACATCTGCGATCGCGACAATAACAATATATCCACCCTCATTTTCAGATGAAGTATCTCTCGTTGCCCAAACGGCGTCGTCATGATCACGAGCATCAGCAGGGTCGATGGTAATAAAGGGGATGTCTCGTAAGTCATCTCGTCTGTCAAGGGAAACGGTTGGTAGATGCTCAAGTTCACTTAGAACAAACTCAGGAAAATGATTGGGTATGCCATGGGTCTCAATCGCGATTAGACTAATAAGCCCTTGGTCTTCCGGGTTGCCCAAGCGTTCAATCACATTTGCGCGCGGCAAACTAGAGCGACCACGACTAATAATCTCAAAAGCAATCAGCTCTCCATTTTGCGCATTCATGCAGTCATTGGGATGGACGAACCAATTTTTTAACTGCTTCTTATCAATCGGTTGAATCTCACCGCCCGTCCGGCCACTCGGGTCATCAACTTTTTGAAAAATACCAAGCAATCTTTGCTTGTCTCTGGGAAGAACCTTAATCGGGCGGGCAACAAAGCCATAACCAATTTGCTCTTCATCAACTTTGTCAATGTGGGCCAACACCCGGTCACCAACTCCAGGTGGGCTGCCGCGATGTTCTTTACCTTCACCAATTAAGACAACCGGCAAGGGGCCTTCTTTGTGAACATTCCATTGCACAGGGTTTGCAAAATAATCACCTTCAGCATCTTGCCCGACAATTTTAACAATCGTCACTTTTTGTAATGTGCCAGGTTGGCGCATTTTCTTACGATTGCCTTCAATCAATCCTTCTTCACTCATCTCCTTCAAGATGCGCTTTAAGGCAATGCGCTGCCCCCCTTTAATATGAAAGGCGCGAGCAATCTCTCTTTTGCCAACCTTCCCTTCAGTATTTTGCATAAAGGTGAGAATTTCATCTTTACTAGGCAACGGGCGGTCATCAGTTTGCTTGTTTTTTTTAACCACAGAATTGCCCTTTCATGGGAGAGGAAAAATAAAGAGCCTGAACTTGAAAAAGAATAGCCAGATAAAGATAGGCAGGCTCTAAAATTATTTTACAACATAAAACTAAGAAACGAACATAGCTTAAAAATGAACAAAGCAAGTCACTATAAATTATATGTAAGTTTAGCGCTGTTAGTGGATAGCAAACGATTTACTCAGCGGCATCAGGTGTATCATCTTCTTTGGCATCAGCAGTTTTCTTAGATGCCGTCTTTTTGGTTGTTGCCTTTTTTGTCGTAGCTTTCTTAGTCGTCGTTTTCTTAGCTGCAGTTTTTTTAGCTGCCGGCTTTTTTGCGGTTGTCTTTTTAGCAGCTGCTTTCTTAGCTTTTGGTTTCGCGCTCGATTTTGCAGCAATCAAAGCCACAGCTTCTTCCATAGTAATGGTCTCAGGCTCTTTGTCTTTTGGCAAGGTCGCATTAATTTTACCATGCTTGATATAAGGGCCATACCGGCCAGACATCACATTAACAGGGCCACCAAGTTCGGGGTGTTCGCCAAGCTCCTTTAAAGCTTGCGACCCTCGGCGTCCACCTGATTTGGCTTTTTCAGCTAGTAACGTCACCGCATGATTAAGACCAATGGTGAAAATATCATCCGCACTTGGCAAATTCGCATAAAGCCCATCATGTAAAACAAACGGACCATAACGGCCAAGGCCGGCAGTAATCATCTTGTCAGTCTCAGGGTGCTTGCCAACATCTCGCGGCAACGAAAGCAATTGCAAGGCGCGTTCAAGCTCCAGAGCTTCAGGGTCTTGCCCCTTAGGAAGTGACGCACGTTTTGGCTTATCCGTATCTTCAGCGTCACCAAGCTGTACATAAGGTCCAAAACGACCCGTTTTTAAATAAACAAGCAAACCACTTTCCGGGTCCTCACCAAGGCATTTGTCACCTGCATCTCCAAGGCTAGCTTCATCGTTCGATTGATTGAACTGGCGGGTGAATTTACATTCAGGATAATTGGTGCAACCTACAAACGCACCAAACCGGCCCACTTTCAAACCAATCTGCCCATCATCACAAGCAGGACATTTACGCGGATCAGTGCCATCCTCTGTAGCGGGGAAGACATAAGGCCCTAAGATTTCATTCAACGCGTCAAGCACAGCTGAAATCCGTAAGTCTTTCGTCTCATCAAGAGCTGCAGTAAAGTCTTTCCAAAACTCTTCTAAAACATCTTTCCACTGCAATTTGTCATCAGAGATAAGGTCAAGTTTTTCTTCTAAATCAGCAGTAAAGTCATACTGAACATAGCGTGTGAAAAAACTCTCTAAAAACGCTGTGACCAGCCGGCCTTTATCTTCAGGAATAAAACGTTTCTTCTCAAGGCGAACATAATCACGATCACGCAGCACACTCAGTGTGCTTGCAAAAGTAGACGGCCGACCAATACCAAGCTCTTCAAGACCTTTAACAAGGCTAGCTTCACTATAGCGAGGTGGTGGCTCAGTGAAATGTTGCTTGGCTTCAATTTTCTCAGCGGAACAAGGCTCCCCCTCATTCAACGCAGGAAGTAAGCGGTCTTCATCTGAAGTCGCTTCATCTTTGCCCTCTTCATAAAGCTTTAAAAAGCCATCAAATTTAACAACAGAACCTGTTGCTCTTAATTGATAAGTCGAGCCATCAGCAGCACTCACGTCAATATCAGCGGTTGTCCGCTCCATAACAGCAGCTGCCATCTGACTAGCAATTGTTCGTTGCCAGATTAGTTTATAAAGTGCTTGGCCGTCTTTATCTAAGTGTTTAGCAACCATATTTGGGCGGCGTGTTAGATCTGTCGGGCGAACAGCTTCGTGCGCTTCTTGAGCATTTTTAGCTTTGGTTTTGTAAATACGAGGACTATCAGGCACATAATTATCCCCATAATCCTGCCCAATCACAGATCGACATGATTGAATGGCTTCAGGTATAATTTGAACCCCGTCCGTTCGCATGTAGGTAATAAGACCAACGGTTTCACCACCAAGGTCAACACCTTCATAAAGTTTTTGAGCAACTTGCATGGTTTGGCGTGCAGTAAATCCTAATTTGCGAGCTGCATCCATTTGCAGAGTTGAGGTGGTAAACGGTGCATAAGGCCGTCTTTGAACAGATTTTGCTGCTACACTTCCAACTTTGAGTGTGCCAGATTTTACAGCATCTCTAATCTTATGGGCTTGAGCCTCATTTTGAATATCGTGAGCGGCAAATTTTTTACCATTTTCAGAATAAATCCGTGCTTGAAATTTCGCATCATCTTTATTTTTCAAATCAGCCAGAACAGACCAATATTCAACTGGCTTAAATTGCTCAATTTCCAATTCCCTTGCGCAAACCAAACGTAGCGCAACAGATTGCACGCGCCCGGCTGAGCGAGAACCTGGGAGTTTACGCCATAATACAGGCGATAAGCTAAAACCAACAAGATAATCAAGAGCGCGTCGCGCTAAATAAGCTGAAACGAGGGGCTGGTCAATTTCGCGCGGGTTATCAAGCGCTTCTAAAATGGCCGCTTTGGTAACCGCATTAAAAGCAACCCGCTCAACTTTCACATCTTTAAGGGCTTTCTTTTTCTCCAGCACTTGCATGATATGCCATGAAATGGCTTCACCCTCACGGTCGGGGTCAGTTGCAAGAATCAGTTTTTCGGCGCCCTTTACAGCATTCGTAATGTCTTTGAGAATTTTTGCTGATTTAGAATCAGTATCCCAATGCATTTCAAAATCATTATCAGGTTCAACAGAGCCATTTTTTGAAGGAAGATCTCTAACATGACCATAAGAGGCAAGGACTTTGTAATCACTTCCTAAGTATTTATTTATTGTTTTCGCTTTAGCAGCTGACTCAACAATAACAACATTCATATTTTGCCTCTTTTATTCATAAATCACATCATTCACTGCGAAAAATATGGTATATACTATACTTTTGGGCAGTTTTATGCTTAGGTGTACAAGGTTTACTCGTATTTCATTTGAAAGTAATAACTCTTAATTGTTGGTTTTTTAAAAAAGCACAACAATAATTTGCGATTATTACATGTCCCCACGAAAAGCAACCTAAGGTTTTTATAGAAGGGGAAAGCAACCAAAAAGTGTTTGCCCAATTGGATGCAATAATTTAACAATTTTATATAGCGATTTTCCAGGACATGTAAATGGAGAGCTCAATATAAAATAATTATGAAATAGGAAAACTTAATAATTGTAATCTTTTGGAGAGTTAAAATCTGAGTAAATTTTATCAATATCTTATGTTTTTATACCCGTAATTTTCTCATGAACTTTAGTGTGGAGGCTCACAATGAAGACGAACAATGAAATAGATGGGGAAGCCCCAGACACCTTTTATGAAACAGAGGCTTACACTAAAGAAAAACAAATAGGCTCAGAAGCGGACAGTATTGAATATACTGCCAGCTTACTTAAACAATTAAAAATGATAGCAGATCAATCCGGCCATAAAATGCTATATCATCTGGTTAACATGGCTGAAATGGAAGCAAATTATATCCTCCAACAAAAAGAAAAAAACAATAAACAGTAAAACGGATTAAGATTTATTTTATCTCAATTGCTGCAATCAGCTTTGTTTTAGTGAAAGCTTTTGTTGTCCGTGGTGCTCAAGCAGGCCTTCTAAATCGAGTTCAAGCAAAACAACTTGCAAGTCTTTAGCGGAACATTTGAGCAGCCTTATCAAAACATCTCTCTCAATAGGTGTTGTCCCTAACAAATCAATTAATCGTTCTCTTAAATTCTCTGCATTTTTTGCAAAATGATTGCTTTGTAAATTTGATGATGAATTTAAATCCTCTTTTTCAAAGTCACTGTCCTGTTCGCCAAAGCCAGAATGAGAAGAAGAAAGAAAAAGCTCGTTATTTTTTATCTGTGGAATTAAAGCCTCTAGCACATCATCAGCTGAGGTAATTAAAGTGGCGCCGTCGCGAATTAGTTTATTTGTCCCTGTTGCTCGCGGATCTAGCGGATGTCCTGGAACAGCAAACACCTCACGCCCTTGTTCACCCGCAAAACGAGCTGTGGTTAATGAGCCAGACCGAACGGCAGCTTCGACAACAATTGTGCCATTAGAAATACCAGAGATGATACGATTGCGCCGTGGAAAATCTTTTGCTTTTGCATAAACACCTAAAGGCCGCTCAGAAATGAGAAGGCCTTCTGATGCTATTTTATGATAAAGCGCTTCATTTTGCGCGGGGTAAATGTGATCAAGCCCACCTCCTAAAACGGCAATCGTTCCAGCAGAGAGAGAAGCTTCATGAGCAGCCCTATCAATCCCCCTAGCTAAACCAGATACGATAACAACCCCTTGCAAGCTTAATTCTTTAGAAAGAATGCCAGAAAACTTAAGCCCAGCACCAGAAGCATTCCGGGAGCCTACAATACCAACACTAGGACGGTTTCCTAATTCAGAATGTCCTTTTAAATATAAGAGGGGCGGCGCGCTATCAATAGATTGAAGCCATTTAGGGTAAGCTGCTTCACCAAGGCCAACAATTTGAGCGCCAAATTTCTCAGCCATCTCAATTTCGCGGAGCGCACTATCTTGAGAACTTAATTTAAATGGCTTGCCATTAAATTGACGCCCCTCAAGGGCTGAAATAGCCTGAGAGGCACTCCCAAATTGATTGAGCAAATCCCGAAACGTAATTGGTCCAATAGAAGGTGACCGAATAAGCCGTAACCAATCAATGCGTTGTTGATCACTTAGCGTTTGAATGGCGATAGGGGTGGTTGATTGAAATAAATCAGCTTGTTTGTTTTTGACCAATTTTATCTTCCTCACCTGCAATCAGCCGTTCAATATTACTACGATGCCGGATCAGAACCAAAATAGACATAACAAAAAGCGTCGTGGCAATGATCTCTTCTGTCATGAAAAATGTAACAAGGGGTGTCACAAGGCAAGCAACTAAAGCTGAAAGGGAGGAATAGCGAAAGAGAACGGCTACAATAAGCCAACACACAATAAAGCAAAGCCCTGACGGCCAAAAGAAACCAAACGCAACCCCTATATAAGTGGCCACTCCCTTCCCCCCTTTAAATTTGAGCCAAAGAGGAAACATATGTCCAATCAGGGCCATAAAGCCCGTGACAATACCATAAGGGATCAATTCAAAATAATTAGAGATGATGAGAGTAGGGACTAAACCTTTTAAAACGTCTGCAAGCAAAGTAAGCGCAGCTAATGGCTTCTTGCCGGTTCTTAAAACATTCGTTGCGCCAATATTGCCTGAGCCAATATCTCGCACATCCCCCATGCCAGCAAGCTTTGTGATAATCAGGCCAAAAGGAATAGAGCCGCAAAAATAACCAACAAATGCAGCTAAACATAAAATAACAAACCAATGATCCATCAATCTTTCCCCTAACAGATTGCTCAAAAATAAAGATAATCAGAGAACCGCCTCTAGGAAAAGAAAAAATTCTTATTTGATGGTGATAAGTTTAAAAAGTTCCGCCATTTGCCAATATCTAAATTTTACCGCAATCAATTTGGGGTAAACCCTCAGCGATATGATGTTAAATTCAAAAAATAAAACGTCAGATCAACTGCTTGGCGGTGCTAGCTTCTCTGTGATGTTCTCAAATTCTTCACGCAATTCTTTATTCTTAAAAACCTGATCAAAACCAGGGGCTTCAAGCATCTGAAGAGCTTTGAAAGACGATTTTGCATCATCAATTAAGGCACGGAGTTGAAAGCTTGCTTCTACGGTCGAGTAAGTATTATCAGCAATTCTTAAGTCTCGTTTGCTACGAGCGCGTGCGCGAACCAATTGCGCGCGCTGGGTTTGCAGATAATCTCTATAAAAAATAGCAACACGTTCGGAAAAAGCTTGAGCCTTTAAATTCGCATTGAGCACGCGAACCTGATCATCTCGGTTACGACCACGCAGCAACCGCCGTGTTTCAGCACGAGTGCGTCTAATTTCTTTCAAAATGGCTGCCATTCGTTTCATGTAAACTTTGTCAATTTTTTCAATCACATGGTTCTGTGCATGAACAAGCATGGCAAAAAGAGCTGCATGCATTGCAAAATAACGACGAGAGGTTTTTATCTCACCACCAGCTTCAGTCATAAGTTCAGCAAGCCGCTCGTCTATTTTACGAGAGGCTTCAAAAGCCGCCACCATTTTAATGAGATCGCCTCCAAGAACAGAACCAAGTAGGAGTTCAAGCTGATCTCCCGTCACTTCAATACCAGAGGCAAATAATACTGATTGAATTTCAAGTTTCGCTTTTCTGATCTCTTTTTTATTTTCAGAAATACGTTTGTTGAGATCAGTAATTTCTTCATCAATCGAGGCCACAGTATCACTTAAAATGCCAGGTAAAAGGGCATCTTTCGGCGCAGAAAGGCGGCGTTCACGCAATTCAGTAATCTGCGTTTCTATTGAGTTGATACGAGCATTTGCGGCATCAATACGTTTTTGAATAGCTACCAGAGGAACATCGGTGACGACATCAAGCGCGGCGTTGAGCAACTCCTGCACATCTTTCATGCGGCTTTCTTTGGTCTCGCTCCATAGAGGAGAAACCAAAAAATCACTTTCTGAAGGAAGCTTATTGGCAGCATGACGTTGTGTGGCCGTTTGCGCTAGGATCTTGGAAATAGCTTGAAATAAGCGTTTAGCCTCTTGGTCTTCTGCTGAATTTAAAGCGCGTTTTTCTTGCGCCGTCTCTATTTGTGATTTGGGAGAAAGTTCGTGCGGTTCAGCATCCGTGGCATATGCAGGGCTGACAAGGCTGAATAAAAATAAACTACCAACAACTCTCAAAGCAGAGGTTTTTAAAACGATGTTTGAGCGACTAAAAGTTTGATGAGAAAATTTATGATTTTGTATGTCGAAAGTCATGTTTGTTTCCCTCATTAACAAACTCAATTATGGCATTAAAAACTGTACGACTGCAAAGAGAAGCCATTAATGAGTAAAGCGCTCATTCAGTTAGCTGATTTGTTCAAGAGGGCATAGAAAATTCATAAGCCATCCTCAAAACCAAACCATTTAACACATACCATTGAGATGGGGCGAGAATGAGAACTGTCAAGTTTTATACGAATAGAAAAATGCAAGTCATTGGAAAGATGGTATTTTTGTTTGCTTAAACTTCTTAGGAAGCAGTATTTAAGCAACAATTAACAAACAAGCACCGGATTAATTGTTCAAATCATTTGCAGATTGATACGAATCGAGAAAAATAGCCTATTGAAAGAAACGGGCCTAAAACTCTGAGTTTAAGTGCCAAGACATGACCTCGCTTCATTTTTAATGAATGAAGAGAGGTGTTGAAGGATTAGGACGACGCAGTGATTAAAGGAAGCGAGCTTGCCAGAAAACTTGGATGTGAGTGGCAATCAGAAGACCCTCTAATCATTCCAGAAGTGTGGGATGTGGCGTCCGCTCGCATTTTAGTTGAAGCCGGTTTTCCAACACTAACAACATCAGCCGCTGCGTACGCATGGGCGCAAGGATACCGTCCTGGCGAGCGAGTAGGTTTAGAAGAATTATTGGTTGTTGCTGGACGCATCATTAGAGATTGCCAAAAACCGATTGTCGCAGACCTTGAAGGGTGCTTTGATCGATCCAACCAATATATTAAGCGCGGTGTTATGGCAGCATTGACCATTGGTGGGCGTGGCGTCATCTTAGGAGATGGTGGCCGAGATGGCATGCACCAAATGTTAGGTGTTATGGAAGTAGCCAATCGCATTAAAAGCGCTCGTATGGCAGCAATGGAAGTTAAGAAAGATCTTGTTCTAATTGCAAGAACAGATGCATTGCACATGGGAGCTTTAGTTGCCAATCCATTTGAAGAAGCTATCAATCGGGCGAATGCGTTTTTAAATGCAGGCGCGGATATTGTGCATGTACCAGGCATTCAAAATATTGATGTCGTTCACCAGTTAAAATCACGAATTGATGGCCCTGTTATGCTTACAGTTAGTCATGGCAATGCACCAACACTCTCAGATTTTAAAAAGGCTGACATCACCGCAATTTCATTAGGTACAGGGCTTATGCGCTCTGCATTAACTGACATGCGCGCCAAAGCTGAAAATCTCATGGCAACAGGACAATTTTCTCACTTAGAGGAAGCGATGTCAGAAAATGACATGTCTGATATTTTATGTGAACCAGTCGGATCTCACACAAAAATTGCATCCATTTAAAGTGTTCTTTACTATACTTTCGCATACCATCTTAAAAAACAAATTCCACTAATTGAATGTTCCATTATACTTTCTTTCAAAATAGTGAGGGAATGGAAATGCCACAAAATATCACCAAACATATTAAAGAGATGGTCGCTGAAGCAAGCAGCCAGATAAATGAGGTTGAGCCGAATGAGGCAATCAGTCTCATAGGCGATGAAGGCACAGTTATTGTAGATATAAGAGATGTGAGAGAACGTCAAAGAGAGGGGTATATAGAAGGCTCCGTTCATGTGCCGCGTGGCATGCTTGAATTTTGGATTGACCCAGATAGTCCATATCACAAACCAGTTTTTACAGAAGATAAGCATTTTATTTTTCATTGTGCATCAGGCTGGCGTTCAGCATTGGCCACAAAAACAGCTGGCGATATGGGGCTAAAGCCTGTTTCTCACATCAAAGGTGGCTTTACCGAATGGATCAAAGCCGGCGGCCCAGTTACGAAATAATAGGTAACGAAATAAAATGGATGCATTTGGCTGATGCATAGTGGGAAATCTGGGGCAAAGTTCTCATATTGATGAAGGAGTGGCGCCACTTCGGCGTCAGGACATGGCGGAGCGCCAGCGAAGCCCGGGGCAAGCCCCGCCCCTCGGAGGCTCAAACGCGATAGCGTTTGAGATAGCCGTGAGAGAAAACAGAGCGCGGTTGCTTGTGGGCAACCTGAAGCCGCACTTAACGCAGCGGATGCATAGTGGGCATCTGAAGCTGCAATTAAAAATGAGAGAGAAAAATGGCAGTAGAAACACCGATTTGCGATTTTGGCTGGCAAGCACCAGACTTTAGCCTTAAAGGAATAGATGGAAAAAACTATTCACTAACTGATGTGAAGGGCGAGACCGCTACATTGATTATGTTCATTTGCAATCATTGCCCTTATGTAAAATCCATCATTGATCGAATTGTAAGGGATGTGAAAGAACTACAAAACATGGGTGTTGGCGTAGTCGCTATTTGCGCAAATGATGCAGACGAATATGAAGAAGATAGTTTTGACAATATGATCCTATTTGCCAAAGAGCACGGATTTACGTTCCCTTATCTTCATGATGAAACCCAACAAATAGCAAAAAACTATGATGCCGTCTGCACGCCAGACTTTTTTGGTTTTGATAAAAATTTAGGCCTTCAATATAGAGGGCGCTTAGACGCCAGCCGTAAAGAAGCCGCCGCCCCAGATGTTCGAAGAGATTTGTTTGAAGCTATGAAACAAGTTGTCGAAACGGGGAAGGGGCCAGAGGAACAAATTCCGTCAATGGGTTGCTCAATCAAATGGAAGATAAGTGCTTAAAAAAGGTGAATGCTGGGATAAACCTGTTCTTCCTATCAATTCTCAAATCAAAGCTGAAGAAAACTAAAAATACTCTTTGAAAAACCTGCAGCCCTTTTCCTTTCTATATGTGCTATTGAAGGTGTCTAGGTGTTTTAAATAAGGTTCTAAAGATCAAATATTTTAAATCCCAGGCCTCAAAATAGAGGTCATAAGATTGTTATAGTTTGATGATAAACGATTAAGCGAACTCAGAGTTTTGCTGAGAATTTGATGGCAATTGCTCAACAATTACTCAATTTCTCAGTTTCTGAACATTATTTCAAAGTAAAGCTTGCACTGTTTATATTGAGCCCCTAAAACACTTAGTGTAGCTCTTCTTGCAAGTGGAGCTTTCGTTCAGACGCACGGTTAAGACTTATTTTGTTTTTTGACAGACTGGCCCTACCCGACTATCTGAGATGGCAGCATAATTATTGGTTAAATTTTTGAAAATATATCAGAAGTTTCCCAATGAAAATGGTGTCAAATTTTTAATATCTATCGGGAAAGGATCCCACTATGTCTACTAAAGGCACAATTAAATTTTTTAACCACAGCAAAGGCTTCGGCTTTATCACTCCAGAAGATGGTAGCAAAGACATCTTCGTTCATATCACAGCTCTAGAACGCTCAGGCATTTCACAAGTTGACGAAGGCGACAAAGTTTCTTTTGAAATCGAAGATGATCCACGCGGTCGTGGCAAGCAAGCAACAAACATCCAAATGGGTTAATTTGCTCGAGCTAAGCTGATGAAATGCCGTTTAGGTTCTTTATCAACAGCTCGCAATAATGATGATTTTAAATGCCCTCCTAATGGTTTTAGGAGGGCATTTTTATTGAAAATCCCTCAAATATAAAATGAGATTTAAAATCTCACTTGACTGAAATACAAGTGCAAGTCGCATGCTCAAAAACAGTGCGTGATGCAGTGCCAAAAATCTCTGCTTCTGTCGCATTAAGTCCGCGGCATCCCATAACAATAGTGCTGGGTTTTAACCGATCATGAGCAGTCAGAATTCCTTTTGCCGGGTCACCATATTCAAATTCTATAATCTCATAACCAACACCGCGCTGTTTAGCTTTTTGAGCGGCCTTGAGCAGAATGTTTTGCGCATCTTTATGGACCTGTGAGTGAAGGTCAGAGGGAGAAAAAGAGCCATCATGTTGAATGACATATAAGAGGAAAAGCTTGGTTCCATATTTCTCAGCTAGATCACAAGCAACGTGCAAAGCCTTAAGAGAATGTTTTGACCCGTCAAATGGAACTAAAATACCTGCCATAAGTTTTTGCTCTGTTTCGTTGATGTCTGCGCATACTATGCATTAAATACGTTGAGATAAGTAATAAAACAGTTAATAAAGCCTTAAACCAAAAAGGATCTAAATTATAAAATTTTAACGAATTTTAGCTAAACTAACTTTAGTAAGTATGGAGTTAGTTATGTTTGAGTTAGTGCGTTACACCTTCCTGGTGCTACTAGGGTTGACCTCTATTGTAGCTTTGTTCATTTCTATTCCCCTCATTAGTAGTATTCTTATTCAGTCAGGTAACTTCGAGACTGATTATAACTACCCCACGGCACTCTGGATTTGGGGCATTATGGCATCTAGCATTTGCTTATGGTTATCCAGTTCATTTCTTTTAAAAGTACCGAGTACCGTTTTTAGCTGGTTATCCATTAACAAGGACAACATTGCTGCCTACAGTGTTATTAGCTTAATATTTATTATGTTCGTTGTGGTCTAAAAAATCTTTGCACTATATCAATTCATAAAAAAAGGAGCAGCCGAAGCCACTCCTCTATAAATTTCACGATCTCAAGATAGGATCATTTAAAAAGCATCTAGATGCTAGATTGAGTAGTACATATCAAACTCAACTGGGTGAGGCATAAGTTCAAAGCGCTCAACTTCTTCCATTTTAAGTTCGATAAAGCCATCAATTTGATCGTCAGTGAACACACCACCTTTTTTCAGGAAGTCGCGGTCGCCATCAAGGGACTCAAGAGCTTCACGAAGTGAACCACAAACAGTTGGAATATTCTTTAGCTCTTCAGCAGGAAGATCATAAAGGTTCTTATCCATTGGATCACCAGGATTGATTTTGTTCTCAATACCGTCAAGGCCAGCCATAAGCATTGCAGAGAATGCAAGATATGGGTTTGCAGCTGGATCTGGGAAACGAATTTCAATACGCTTACCATTCGGGCTTGCAACGTGAGGAATACGGCAAGAAGCTGAACGGTTGCGTGATGAATATGCTAGAAGCACTGGTGCTTCATAACCAGGAACAAGACGCTTATATGAGTTTGTCACTGGGTTTGAGAATGCATTGATAACTTTCGCATGCTTCAAGATACCACCAATATAGTGTAGGCAGGTCTCAGATAGATCAGCATATTGATTGCCAGCAAATACAGGTGAGCCATCTTTCCAAATTGATTGGTGAACGTGCATACCAGTACCATTATCACCAAAAACAGGCTTTGGCATAAATGTAGCTGATTTACCGTAAGCGTGAGCTACGTTTTGTACAGCGTATTTATAAATCTGAACATGGTCAGCAACACGTAGAAGTGTGTTAAACTTCATACCCAATTCGTGCTGAGCAGAAGCCACTTCGTGGTGATGTTTTTCAACGCCAACACCCATATCTTTCATCACGCTTAGCATTTCAGAACGAATGTCTTGGCATGAATCAACAGGAGGTACAGGGAAATAACCACCCTTTGTGCGAGGACGGTGACCAAGGTTACCCATTTCATATTCTGTATCGCTGTTGCTAGGTAGCTCTGAGCTATCTAGTTTAAAGCCGCAGTTATAAGGGTCTGAAGAGAAACGAACATCGTCAAAGATGAAAAATTCAGGCTCTGGTCCAAAATTAGCAGTGTCACCAATACCTGTAGATTTTAAGTAGTTCTCAGCTTTACGAGCAATACCGCGTGGGTCACGTTCGTAATATTCACCTGTGTCAGGCTCAGTTATGTCACAGAAAACTGCGAGTGTTGATTGGGCAAAAAATGGGTCAATATGAACTGTATCCACATCAGGCATAAGTGTCATATCAGACTGAGATATATCTTTCCAACCAGCGATTGATGAGCCATCAAAAGCAACGCCATCAGTGAACATATCTTCATCAACTTCACTCACATCCATAGTGACGTGCTGTACTTTACCACGTGGGTCTGTAAAGCGAAGGTCTACAAACTTAATGTCTTCGTCTTTGATTTTTGCCAAGACTGCACTTGCATCAGCCATAAAGGGTCCCCTTTTCATTCTATCTAATGGGATTAATCGAAAAAATTATATTCCCCGAAACAACCAGCAAAGATTGAAAAGAGGAATATAAAACTAAAAAACTTAAACTGCTTCTTGTCCTGTTTCTCCAGTACGAATACGGATCACATCAACAATGTCTGAAACAAAAATTTTACCGTCACCAATACGCCCTGTTTTTGCGGCCGATTGAAGAGCTTCCACCGCTTTGTCCAACATTTCGTCTGTTGTGACAACTTCTAATTTAACCTTAGGCAAGAAGTCGACAACATATTCAGCCCCTCTGTAAAGCTCAGTATGGCCTTTTTGACGCCCAAAGCCTTTTGCTTCTACGACTGTAATACCTTGTAGCCCAACTTCCTGTAATGCCTCTTTAACTTCATCAAGTTTAAAGGGCTTGATAATTGCTTCTATCTTTTTCATTCCCAACCGTTCCTTAATTTGCTTAGCTTATTTTTGAGGGTGAAAACTTAGAGCCGCACTCTCTAATCTAAACTTATCTGAATGAAACGGTTATTTGCATCGCTTATGCCAACTAATTCACTATATAAAAAAAGAAACTAAATCAATGCTTTAGTTGAGGTGCGTCATTGAGTTATGTTCTTAAAAAACTCTTTATGACTAAAAAATAGGCAGGCAGATTAAAAAATAGGCAGATAATTTGTTTAAAAAATAGGCGTTATTAGCTGCTTAAATTTTAAAAGATAACGAGGCTTTACTGGGGTAAATAAAAAAGGCAGGCCACATGGAGTTATACAATATTTCAGATATGCAAAAGGCAGATCAGCTTGCAATCAAATCAGGAATAAACGGCAAATATTTAATGGAACAAGCAGGTTCCAGGGTTGCTAGCCATATTGAACGAATTTGTTCAGGCCCATCTCATCTCTGTATCATAGCTGGCCCTGGTAATAATGGGGGTGATGCTTTTGTAGTCGCTCGCTTACTTTTAGAAAGAGCCTATAAAATAGACATGTTTCATTTCTGCACAAAACATGAGCAAATTGAAGGAGTGGATTCTGATGCAGATTTTATGAAAAAAAAATGGGAAAATGTTGGAGGAATAACACAACCATTTGAGATGAGTGCAGATTTAAAGAGTAGTCTAGAAACTTCAAAGTTGATTATAGACGGACTTTTTGGTGCTGGATTAAATCGTAAAATTGAAGAACCAATCGCCTCTATCTTTCAAGAAATCAATCAAGCTGCCCCTCCTATTTTAGCCATTGATGTCCCTTCAGGCCTAAACGGAAATACAGGACAAATCATGGGAACGGTTATAAAGGCTGATTACACCAGTAGCTTTTATCGTCCCAAACAAGGTCATTACCTATATCCAGGTCGCGATTTTTGCGGAGAATTGAAGATTGATAATATCGGTATTCCAGAACGAGTGAATAAAGAACTTTCCGTTAAACAACATATTAATTCACCATCTCTATGGCGTGAAAAACTCCAAAACAAAAGCCCAAACGCTCATAAATACCATCACGGCAGTGTCATGGTCATCTCCGGTGATAAAACTATGCGGGGAGCTGCTGTTTTATCATCAAATGCAGCTATTAAATCTGGCACCGGCTTAGTAACAATCGCAGAAAATAGGGAAACACTAGAAGTACACCCACAGTCATTTGCAGCTGTTATGCTCTCGCAAGCACCTGAAAGTGATAGTGAAGCAGACTGGAAAGTAATTTTAGAGCAAAAAAAAACAACCGCATCATTGATTGGGCCAGGTAGTTTACCTGATAAAAAAACTCAAAATAGGGTGCTATCGTTAATAGAGTATGGTGAAAGGCTTGTTTTAGACGCTGGCGCAATCACTGCTTTTGAAGGGCAAACAGAAACGCTGTCAACCGCGTTAAACAATCATTCGAATACTAATGATCCAATCGCGGTGCTAACCCCTCATGAAGGTGAATTTAAAAAACTGTTCCCTGATTTAGACGTGAAAGATAAAATTCAAGCTGCGAGGAAAGCTGCGGAGCGATTGAAAGCTATCATGGTGTTAAAAGGGCCTGACACTGTAATCGCGGCACCAGATGGAAGGGTTCTCGTAAATATAAATGCCCCAGCAACATTAGCAACAGCGGGCTCAGGAGACGTTTTAGCCGGGATTATAGTAGCTCTGGCCGCCAATAAAGCTTACCCCCTCTTTGAAGCAGCAGCAGCAGGCGTTTACATCCATAGTGAATGCGCAAATAAAATTGGAACGGAGCTAATTGCAGATGACATTGTCGTTAAAATAGCCGAAGTAAAGAATGAAATTTGGTTATAAGTAGAGTTTTCAAAAGCGATGAATTAGAGCAAGCGCGTATAAGCCCGGGCAACTGCAGCAGCAGTAGGTTGGCCTGAAGCACTCGGCGGAAGCGATCCAGAAACTCGCTCAATATTTTCTTCTAAATTCTGCACGCGAACGCTTTCAGTTGAATTTAACAGCAACTTAGCGCCGGCATGTTCGTTGGCTTGTTCAACAAGAGAATCATATTGCTGCTTTTCAGAAACGCTTAATTGAGAGATCTGTCTAGGCACATCAATATTAGAAATCTGTCTTTGAATGTTCTGCACTTGGCGAATGGCGACCACATTTGTTGAATCTTCGGCTAACCGTTCTTCAAAACCAGTCAAAAGAGTGTTTAAAGTCTCTAGTCGACGTTCTTGTGGAGGTGTTAGGCGGGGAGCTAAAAGATCATCAATTTGATCACGAATGCCATCTAGAAAATCATCATTTTCTACATTCGCTGAAGGCTTCCCGATAATTGTATCCGCCTCAAGAAAGAGAGCCGCACGATCTTCAATTTCGTCGGTTCGTAACGTACCGTTAGACGCCTTCTCATTTAGCCTTGTAATTTCAGTTTGAATTTCAGTAAGGCGATTATTTTCAGCCGGTGTTAATAAGGGTTTATAATCACGAATACGATTAATCTCTTGCTTACTGGCATCAACAACTGCTTGAGCGGCAATTTGCGCATCCGTCGCGCCGCCACTTTGGCCCGCTCCAAAAATACTATCAGCAGAACCGCCACCAAAAATTGAAGTTGCACTAACAACCATGAGATTGATCTCCGTGTTTAATCTGAAAAAAACTCAAACTAAGCATAATCAAATAAAGAGAATACACCCGATTCTCTTAATTTTCGGTAACCATTTGGTTCGAAGGTAGAGATAGAAAAACTGTAAAAGGTTGTTTTACTTAAGTTTTTGCTTGGCAGTCATAATTCGTTTGTATGAAGCTTCAATAGAAGAACGTTTAATCTCTCCTTGTTTAACTGCCTTTACAATAAGATTTTGTATGCGAGTTATGGCAGCTGGGTTTGCATATTTATCATCCACGATGAGAAGAATATCATTCCCAGCTTTAACTGACTTAAGAAGAGCATCATCAAATTCAAAATACTTCTTGATAGCGCCCATGCCAAGGTCATCTGTAATGACCAAACCTTGATACCCAATATCTCTACGCAAAACCCCTTTAATGGCCTTCTCAGATAAAGAAGCTGGAAGTTTATCTTTATCACTAAAGGAAGGATGATAAAGATGACCAACCATTACCATATCAACCATGTCAGCTTTCACCATATTGCGATAAGGTGCTAGCTCAACTTGTTTCCAGCTTTTACTCAAATCAACAAACTGTTCATGGCTATCTGTCCAAGAGCTACCGTGTCCTGGAAAATGCTTTAACGATGTCAATATGTTATGCTGTCTATGCGCAAGGATAAAAGCGTTGGAGTAAGTCTCCACAATGTCGGGTTTGGGTCCATAGCTACGCTCACGCGCCCCAATGATTGGATTTTCAGGAACGATGTTTAAATCCACAACAGGCCCAAAATTCACATTAAAACCAGCGTTAGCTAACTCTTCAGCCAAAGTTTGATAGGTTTGCAAAGCTGATATTTGGTCATTGGCTAGAGCGATGGAAGAGGCTGTTGGAATGGTGGTAAACCCATGTTTTTCCTTTAAGCGCTGCACTTGGCCTCCTTCTTGGTCAATTGCCAGAAGGGGAGGCAGATGTGAAGGAGTGGCCTTTTTCATATATGAAACAAGCTTTGTGATTTGAGATTTAGACGACATATTGCGTCCCATGAATATCAAACCACCAATTTGTCCACTTTTTAATAGCTTATGAACGTGCTTTGAACCCTTGTCAGTCGGCTTTACCCCCTGAAACCCAAGCATCAACATTTGCCCAACCATCTCTTTTAACGAAGGGAGTGTGGTCTTTTTTTGTACGTTGCCTTTACTTGAGACACCAAGAGCCATGAATTTAGAAGGTTTTAATTCGGTAGATTGTTTGAAACTACTTTCGAGCCGTTCCTCAGCTTTAGCAAATTGAAAAGTAGAAACAGTGATAAATGCAAAAAAGAATAAGAATTTTATGACCGTTAAAGGAGAAACAGCTTTGAATGTCCGTAGCAAAGAAGACAGGTGAAAAACTAAAGGAATATATGCCTTTAACATGGGTGTCTTGAAGTGAAATGCCACAATGCTAGCATTAAAATAATTCATTAAGGCATCCTAATTCTGTTGAATTGCCAAATTCTTGACCTGAAAAGCCACTAAATAACATGTAATATAAGAATATCATCATGATAAGTTGAGTTAGCTCTATGCCTGTCCAACCATATCAGCGTATAGTTCGCATAGGTCTAGTGATCAAGTGTCAAACGATGATGAAGGCAGATTGCCCCCAAATTTAGGTCAAAAATGAGGCTTTTATATTTGACTTGAAAAACAAAGCAATTAAACCAAAGAACCAGTGCTTACTTACATTAATTAATGCTTTGAGGAAAAGTAAAGTAGAGAGTAAAAACTGTGCAGAACAAATTACTCATCAATTAAAAACGAGTAATAATGTGAATTGAGAGAACTACCGAATGCGATGGAGCCCATTAGTGAGTTCAAAATTAAGCGTGTTTAGTGATCGTAAAGATCTATCAAATCTTTTTTGTCATTGGCTTAAGAGCATGTTGAAACACGTTTATTCATCTGTTCTAACCAAAACTGTAACTGCCCTATTTACAGTGCTTCTAATAGTAGCGTCATCAGCTAGTCTTTCTGTAGTCGTTTCTGCTGCCGAAAGTGCAAATCTTTTGGCAAGAAAAGGAAATGCAGCGCTTAAACGAAAAGAAAATGAACAAGCAATCCAATATTTCTCTGAGGCGCTCTTTGCGGGATCTATAGAAATTTACACAAAAGCTTCCATCTTGAATGATAGAGGTTTGGCCTATACGCGATTAAAAAAATTCAATCTTGCTCTGAAAGATTTTAACAGTGCAATTGAGGCGTTTCCCGAATATGCCAAAGCGTATAACAATAGAGGGCTGCTGCTTCATCAATTAGGCCATAGCAAAGAAGCTATTAAAGATTTTAACAGAGCTATTGCCCTTCATCCTTCAATGGGCGTCTCTTATCATAACAGAGCCAATGCATTTCTATCTGCTGGTGCTGAAAAACCAGCCTTTGATGATTATGGCAAGGCTATTTCTTTACTCTCAGATAAAAGCCCCGCGCATTTAGCAAGAGGGCAAATTCACTGGAAACATTTGCGCCATTATGCTGCACTGCGTGAATTAAACCTCTCACTAGAAAAAAATACAAACCAAGCGCTTGCTTATTTTAACCGTGGGCTAGTTTATAAATCTTTGGGCAATCGAGTAAAAGCGATACAAGATATCGCTAAAGCAACGTCACTCAGTCCTAAAAATTTAGAATATAAAAAGCAACTTGCCATCATTTATATGCAAAACAGGCAGCTGCCGAATGCCGTTAAATTGTTCACGCAAATTCTCAATGAACAACCCTTAAATGTTGAATTGATGATTTTAAGAGGGCGAATTAACGGCGAACTTGGGCGTTATCAATCAGCTCTTGAAGACCTAGATCAAGCGATTTCTTTATCTCAAAGCGCGTCTGCTTATGCAGAGCGTGCCTTTGTTCAAGCAAAAAACAGACAACCAGATTTCGCGGTCTCTGATATTACTGAATCAATTCAAAAAGCACCTAAAACAGGTAGAACCTGGGCTGTTTTAGGGGACGCAGCACGCTTGAGTGATAAATTAATTGATGCAGAGCGTTATTATCTTGAGGCTTTAAAGCGAGATAAAATGCAACCAAAAGCTCTAGCAGGCTTAAAAGAACTAGGTTTTGGTTTAGAAGAAGAAACCGTTGAAACAGTGGCATCAATAGGAACAGATGTAAGCGGTTGGTCTATAGAAGAGGCTGAAAAAGGGCGATTTATTGCAACCAATCCTCTTTATAAAAAATACAAAATAAAACTCGATTTATACGGCCAGAAAAAACCTAAAATCTTAGAATGGACGGTTTTAAAAGGAAATTATAAGGGCTATGGATTGCTCCGTTATGATGCGGGCAATGACGACTTAAAAACACCCATTGAGCATGTAGCGATTTTAAACTTGCGCAAACAACGCGTAGAAACTATCGAGCCTTATCGCTGGGGGGCAAAAATCGCCAAATGGACCTGGAACCAAAACGATGTAGTCATTAAAGATCCGGATGGCATTGAAAATAAAGTTGTCTTAAGGGTACCTAAAAGGCGTGCGCCACCACGTGTTGCAAGACAAGATGATGACGTTTGGCACAGCGGCTTTTGGAATTCTGGGCCCAAAAAGAGAGTGTCCAAGAAACGAAAAAGACGCGGAAAAGTACGTAAAAAGAAGAAAAAATCTCTATTTGGCGGTATTTTTGGGTTTTAAAGATATCTCACCGAGGTCACTTTAATTTGGAAAACCCTGCTAATCATTGTCCAATACAATGTTCATAAATGAATATAACTGTTGCAAGGGCTCAACAATTATTAAAATAAACCTGGCTTTTAAGAACTCTCTTTAGGAAAATAAAGCTACAGCCTTGTCAAAACTTCTCCAAAACTGGCATTTTAGCCATTAGAATCAAATTTAACTGCTGATTATGGATAGTAACCCAGGATTTCACCATCACAATAATGTGTAAGTGTGAGCAGTGGTAAGCATATTCATAGTTTGCTATTTAAGAGAATAATTTTATTGCCTTTAGTAGCCGCGATTAGGTGGAGTATACTAATCGGTTTATTATTCAAGGTAATGTGGGTTTTGGTTGGTGCGTTTTGAGCAAGATACTGAAAAAAGGTTTACATATCGCTTGCTTCTATTTTCTAGCCGCAGTGATTTTCCTTCACTTTGGCATTGCCAGTAGTTTAGCAAATGAAGTTATCACGCTTAAAAAGCAAAGCTTAAAAAAATACCCCTATGGTTCTATTGTTGTAGATACATCTGAGCGCCGTCTTTATTATATGCTGAAAGATGGAAGGGCAATCAGATACAGAGTGGCTGTTGGGAAGCCAAAAATGCAATGGTTTGGCAACACATTTGTAACCTTAAAACGTAAAAACCCTGGGTGGAGACCAACGCCAAGAATGCGTAAGTTGGGATACCCCAAATATGTACCACCAGGGCCGCGAAACCCTCTAGGGGTGAGAGCAATTTATCTTGGCTGGAGTGAATATCGCATTCATGGCACCACGTCACCGCGCTCAATAGGAAGAGCAGCTTCAAGTGGCTGCATTAGAATGTTAAATAAAGATGTTATTGATTTATACAAAAGGGTGCATATCGGAGCGCCAGTGCACGTAATCCGTTAAGGAACGAGAAGAATATTTGATTGGTATTTCAATAGGAATAATGGTTGAAAAACTCTTAGTCTAAAAAATTTAAT
>JAEPQF010000038.1 GCA_017640685.1 Hyphomicrobiales bacterium | reverse complement strand
AAGAGTTTAAAATTTTGTCACGAGTATCACAGCAACAATTTCAGCCATGATGAAGGTGAATATCATCCCAAAACCAAGAGAATTAATAGCCCCTACTTCTTGAGATTGATCTGGTGGGGTGTGGGTGCCGCGATAAAAAAGCAATAAAGCAAAAACAGAAAGAATGGAAAAAGACGTAATACAGTAGATTAAAACAGCCAAGGGCCCAAGCATCACATTCAAATAAATGACGGGAACCAGGCCGAAACCTATAAGCATTTGTAAAATAATAAAAAAACTAATGTATTTTGCTTGTTTCATAAGGTCTAGCTTAGCGAAAAAAACTTTAAAAACCATATGAAGATTACTTCAATTTTTATCGAATTTCGTGAAATTAACTTCATGCCAAACTTTTTTTGAAATTTCGCCCGTAAAAGGATAAAAGAGCAACGAAAGTTTTATAGCCTAGTGACGCAAAGGTAAAATTGTATGAGTAATTCTGAAATCAATAATAAAGATGTTTGGTATGCATATTTGCGCGCTCACTTGGATGAAAGAACTCGCAATTTACATTATGCCGGAACGCTATTGGGCATTGGTATTATATTTTCAGCCATAATAGCACAAGAACCGATTTTAATCGCAATTGGGCTATTAACAGCATATGGTTTAGCTTGGTTCGGTCATTTTACCATTGAGAAAAACCAACCGGCTGCGTTTAAAAAACCAATTCTTTCGTTTCTCTACAATTTCAAAATGCTGTGGTTATGGCTAAAAGGCGAAGTTGACGCCGAATTCGAAGCAGCCATTAAGGCTAAAAAACAGGTTTAAAAAATAGATTTACGTGAAGTTCAGGCTCAAATTTATCTCGTTTGAGACACACGGGTTTCTTGTTCATCAAATGATTCAACTTCATCATTGGACTGTAATTGAACAACTTTTGGTTTACCCATGGCGTAGCCTTGTAAATAATCGATGCCTAAATCACGCAAGTAACAAGCTGTTTCTTCATTGTCGATCCATTCAGCCACTGTTTTCATATTAAATGATTTAGCCAGTGCAATAAGAGAGCTCACAAAGATTTGGTCTTCTTTGCAGTTCAAAATATCTTTTATGAAATCGCCGTCAATTTTCACAACATCAACATCAAGAACCCGTAAATTTTTATAAGAAGAATAGCCAGCACCAAAATCATCGATTGCAACAGAGCAGCCAAGGTCCCGAAGGCTCGCCACAAAGCTGGCAGTTTCTTCCAGGTCATTGATTGAAACAGTTTCTGTAATTTCAACCATCAATCTTTCAATAATAGATCTGTCACGCCCGGCTCTTGCACGCATAACGATCAACCAGTTCGGATCGTTTGTTGTTAAACTAGAAACATTAAGAGCAAGATGAAGTGCTTCATCCTCTTTTAATAGGTCAATCGCAAGTTCTAAGGTGCGATAATCAATCAGGCGGCAAAGGCCAAGCTTTTCGGCAATAGGTAAAAATTCACCCGCCGGTATCATCTCACCATCATTACATTCCATCACTAAAAGGCATTCATAATGAGAGGCTTTGCGTGTGGTTGCATCAACAATAGGCTGCAATGAAAGATGCATGCGCTTATCGTTAAGGGCTGAAATAATTTCATCAGCAATTTGTAAATTCCGTTGGCGATGTGCTTCTCTCTCAGATGAATGCTCATAAACAACATAACTATTTGCAGATTTACGCTTGGTATTATCCAAAGCTTCTAAAGAACGTGAAACAGCTTCTTGCGCCGTATTCGCATATTGCGGCACGACAACCCCACCAATTGAGATCGTAACAGGAATGATGCCCTTGGATGTACGAATAGGTTCATCAGCAATGCTGTTGAGCAAACGAACAGATGTGCTGTGTAGCGCGTCTGGTCCACAGCGAGGTAAAATTAAGCCAAATTTATTTGCGGAATAACGTCCAATAACATCATGTTTGCGCAAAGCTTTTGCTAGTTGATAGGCAACAGCTGCAATCACTTCATCACCAAGTTGATAGCCAAATGTATCATTTATAATAGAAAGATTGTCGATAGCAGCGATTACAAATGAGCCAAATAAATTGTTCTTTCGAGACCATATAATTTGGTCTTCAAGAGCTTCGTGAAGTTTAATTCGGTTCTTTTGACCAGTAAGCTCATCATGTTCACTTAAATATTTCAAACGAATGGTTTCAATACATTCATTTTCATTTTCGAGCATGTTGTCGAGTGAACCGAGTTGCTCGGCTGTAAGATTCATGCTGTTGAGAGCAGGTGGTGTGTCATCTCCAAGAATTCGATTGATTTCATCGAGAGTAGCTGATTGACCAGCACTCAATTCTTGGGGTTTTTGTTCATCACTAAGGTCTGATTTTTTAAAAACAGCCTGATTTTGATCTATTTTGTCCGACACTGACTTGTCCTAACCCTGAACGTATGGTCAAATTTTTCAATTTATGAGAAATCTGATTTTCCAGTTACAATCGCATATTAGTGTTGTTTCTTGGTTAATTTTCAAAAGCATTTGGCGCAAAAGTTGCTTTGTCTTAAGAGTAACTGAGAACTGGACGGTTTTGCTTTTAAACAACTTCATAAATTAAGCAAAAGTCTTAAAATGGAACAAAAGATTTGAAAATTACCGCAAAAAAACAAGTAAGCAGTACTACAACGAACCAATCGGTAAATTTAGGGTACCCTCAATTAAGAGAAAATCTAGTAAAAAAAGATGAAGACGGAGCGGTAAAATTCTTTGATAGACGCAAAGGAGACCGGCGCAAGTCGATTAAGGCGCGGAAAACTATATCTTTTGGTGAAAATAACCCTGTTCTAAATTTGGGAAGTTTTGAAGAAAAAAAAGCGTTGAAAGTCTCTCATACAAACCCGAATGAAAGCGCCAAAGCATATCAAAAAACCCTAGAAACCCACGCAAATTGGCAGTTCCCAGCCCGTTTGACATTAAAAGAAGTCTAATTTCTAACTTCAATTTTCCATGCGTGTTCACTCGCAGCGGTTTCTGGTGGGAAACTGAAGCTGCAAACAAATACCCCGGTTTCTGGCGGGAAACTTAAGCCGCATAAAGAAAGTGGGCATCAGAAACGCAACTTTGCGGATGCCTTATGGGCATCAGAAGCACAACCTTGCGGATGCCTTGTGGGCATCTGAAGCACAAAAAAGCTATCCTGAAGGAGCAAACAAAACATCTCGGTTGCTAGTCCCGGCTGCTATTGGGCAGCTGAAGGGCATCTAAAAAGTGCAACCTGAAGGGGCAAATAAACGCGCCGGTTGCTTGTGGGCAACCTGAAGGCGCAAATAAAAAAGGCACCTTTTCAGGTGCCTTTTAAGAAGAAAATATTTAATCACAAATTAATGCGTTGGTAAGCCAGCACCAACATTGAGATCACGGCGAGCTGCCCGAATGGTGACAGAGAAGCCTGCAATCACGTCAATCAGACAAATAATCATGATGATGAAGAAAACTGAAGTCGCAGCCTCTTTAACAACCAAGAACTCAATCAAACAGATGACAAAAACAAGTGTTGAAAGTGCATGGTCAACAAGGCTGTTACCCCCAGTACGTGTGGCTTTTAAAATTTCAAGGAAAAGCAGACCGAGTGACAAGATCACAAGGAGATTGCCCAGTGTGAAGCTCCAAGTTGCACCAGAAAGCATAGGAACCTGGAAAAGAATTTCATTAAAAACCACAGACGGGTCAAAAACACCTGATGCATCAGCTTTGTCAGGGCCGAAAAGAAAAACGATGATATTATAAACGATCACTGAAACCAGTAACCAAGGTAAACTCAAAATCATAAGGGCCACTCCTTAAAAAAAACTGATCGCATCATGTAACACTGTCATGTGCGAATTTATCAAATTAATTCTAGATACACATATAAAGCTAAATAAAAGAAATTAATATGACCATTTAGCAAAATATCTATCAGTAATTAAACATTAAAAGCTATTTTTTAAATTAGTTTCAAATTGCCAAGAAGCAATTTCATTATGTAAAAACTAGCCACCAATTCCCATATCTCTGCGAGCAGCTGTAAGGCTAACCGAAAATCCAGCGATCACATCAATAAGTGCGGTAATCATAATAAAGAAAAACAAAGATGTCGCTGCAAACGGCACCATGATGAACTCAATCAAGCAAATAATGAATACAATCACTGAAAGCGCATGATCTACAAGTGTGATGTCTGAGGTACGAGCAGATTTAATAATTTCAACAAAAAGCGCAAGAAAAGCCACTAATAGGACGAGATCACCAAGAGTAAAAGTCCATGTTCCACCTGAAATAAGCCCAATGGAAAAGAGTTTTGTTCCAAAAGTGGCTGTATAGTCGCCAGTCCCATCAGCCCCACCAATGAATGCAATGATATTGTACAAAATAAGGGAAACAATCGTCCATGGCAGGTTTAGCAGCATTAATAAGCTCCAATTTGAGAGTGATACAGAAAATATCTAATGAATATCATAAAATTAAAACAAGATATTAACCATAAATCTGAAGAAAGAAAAGGTATTATAGCGATTGTTAGCGGCGGTTTCTGGTAGGAAACTGAAGCCGCATCAAGAAATTGGGCAACTTGAAGTCATAGCTAAAAAGGCGGTTGCTGGTGGGCAACCTGAAGCCGTAGCTCAAAATGACGGTTTCTGGTGGGAAACTGAAGCCGCATCAAGAAAGTGGGCATCTGAAGCGCATCAAAAAATGTAGGCTCAAACGCGATAGCGTTTGAAATAGCCGTGAGAGAAAGAAACATAAAAAACACAAAAACGCCACTCGATAGATTGCTAAAAAGCAATTTCAAGCAGCGTTTCAAAAAATAACTTTACAAAGAAGGAGCATTGCCCTTTTTGGCAATGAGACATGACGTAGCGAAAGTGTAGCTCGGTGTTTAGCGCGGTTGCTGGTGGGCAACCTGAAGCGCAGCTAAAAACCCTCGCCTCTCGGAGGCCTGCCGCTGTAAGCGGCAGAATAGCCGTGAGAGAAAATTTAGTGTCTAGAATTCTTCTTTAGCTTCAAGAATTTGACGGCCACGGTACATGCCTGTTTTCAGGTCAATATGGTGTGGGCGACGCAATTCACCAGAATCTTTATCTTCAATATAAGTTGGGTTCTTCAGCGCATCAGCTGAACGACGGTGGCCGCGCTTCATGCGCGTGATCTTACTTTTTGGAACTGCCATAACAGCCTCTACCTCAAATATTTTTAAAACAGCTATTTAGCGCTCAATTTTTGTAAAATGACAGGCACTTAAATCAAAAACGTCGCCGTCTGAAAAAACATATATAATCAGACGAAAGCCGTAAAAATTTCATGCGAAAATCATCCCAAAGTCAATAAACTAAGGGGGTAAGCTGGTTGATATACATGTCTTTTAGCGTTTTGGCTAGCATTTAATGCAATAAGATCAATCTAAATCGTAAAAATAGCTGTAAATCAGCATGTTACTTAAGAACACACCTAACCCACGGACTGGCGTTCGCCATTCTTTTCTTAATGATATTAGCAATCTTTCGTGTATAAGGCCCAGGCCGTCCTGCCCGGCGCACAATTGGGTTAGGAAGAGCAGCAGCTAACCGTGCAGCTTGTGTGGCGGTTAATTGATGAGGTTTTCGTTTAAAATGATAGAATGCAGCAGCTTTCGCGCCATAAACACCAGGTGCCCATTCAACAATATTCAGGTAAATTTCCATTTGTCGGCGTTTAGACCACATGACATTCATCAAATAGGCCATGGGGAGCTCTAAAGCTTTGCGAATGTAAGAACGCTCGGCCCATAAAAATAAGTTTTTGGCTGTTTGCATGGTAATCGTGCTGGCACCACGCGGTTTTTTAGCGCCCTCTAAAGCCTCTTGCCAGGCTTTTTCAACTTGGCGCCAATCAATGCCATTATGCCGGCAATATTGTCCATCTTCAGACATGATCACAGCACGAATAAGATGAGGAGATATTTTTTCAATATCCACCCATTCATGGCGAACCACCTCACCACTTAATTTAAAACGAAGCATCTCAGTAGATGTTGGCGGATTATAGTACCGGAGCGCAAAGATAAGCATGAATGAAGCAAAGACGGCCCCAAGAACGATGCGCGATGCAACGTACCAAATAAAACTAAGAAATGAGCGAGGAGAAAAAGCAGTTTTTAAGAAAGGAGTTTTTAAAAATTTAGAACTCTTATAGAACATGGTCATTATAATTTAAGCCACTGTAATCTATTAACACTGCAATCTAACAAATAGATCAATTTACAATTTTACGACGCCCCTAGATGAAAAAAATGATGTGAAAGGGCTATTTTATAAAATTTAGAGATATATAACTCATTCATCAGACCATATGATGATATCACAAAGATAAAAACCAAAAACGAAACTGCTTCCTTTATTTTAGGTCTAAAAGGCCAAAATAAGTCAAAGCCATCTATTTAAAACGGTGAATTTATAGAGCAATGACAACAGATAATTTTAAAAATCAATTAGAAAAAGCTGTAAAACAAATCGAGAATGGTCTGAAAGCTCAGTTAATATCAGATGATGAAACCCCTGAAATTTTGCTCGAAGCAATGCGTTATTCAAGCCTGGATGGTGGCAAACGTCTGCGCCCCTTTTTAGTAAATGAGACAGCTGCCCTCTTCAAAGCAGACCAGCAATTGGTCACAGAAACGGCCATCGCCATTGAATGCATTCATTGTTACTCATTAATACATGATGATCTCCCCTCAATGGACAATGATGAATTACGCCGTGGTCGCCCAACCCTTTGGAAACATACTGATGAAGCAACGGCTATCTTAGCAGGTGATAGTTTGCAAACGCTTGCCTTTGAAATTATCACAAATGCACCAACGCCTACCAATTCCTATATCAAAGCTCAGTTGGTTAATGGTCTTGCGAAAGCTGCAGGCAAAACAGGTATGGTCGGCGGACAAATAAGAGATATGGCCGCAGAAAAATCAAGTGAGGTAAATTTTGCCGATATCTTGATGATCCATTCTCAAAAAACTGGTGCGCTCATTTCCTTTGCAGCTGAAGCAGGCGCCATAATTGGCGGCGCTGATCATCATGCAAGAGAAGCCATTAAGCTTTTTGGCCAAAAGTTAGGTCTTGCCTTTCAGTTAAAAGATGATTTGCTAGACATTGAAGGTACAACTGATGATCTCGGTAAAACCGCTGGAAAAGATGAAGCTCAAGGAAAAGCCACATTGGTCTCAATCTTGGGTCGTGAAAAAGCGGTTACCTTTTTAGCTAATTTAAAAGATGGCGCACTTTATGCGCTTGAGCCATTTGGAGAAAAGGCTGAAATTCTGCGAGAAGCAACACATTTTGTTTGCGATAGACAAAATTAAACTTAACGAGAACAAAAGGGTGCCTTTAAACGGCCGATTTCTTAAGCTAATGCAATGAGAAATATAAATTATTTAATATGAAGTGAGGGAAATAGCTGTGCTAAAAACAAAAAAAAAGAATTGGATGCGTGAACTATCATTAGGTCTGTTTGCATCCCTTATTTTACAAATAGCACTTGCAACTCCATCTCAATCAAATGAGCAAACCCTCACAGCAGAAGAATGGTCTCTATTGAGACTGTCAGAATATAAGCATCAAGTTCGTCGCCGTATTGGTGCTGATTATATTGTCTCAATAAATTCTCTGCGTAATAAATTTCTGGAAACATTTGATCAATCAGACTTTGATGGTGATGGCATCACAGTTGAAGATTTTGAAATTTTGGAGCTGCAAAAAGATCAAAGAAGTTTTGCCTTTAAGATACAAAATTGGTTGATGAAAGATCTAAACAGAGATTTCAAAGTTACAAAAAAAGAACTGAAACTATTCTATCACAAACAAGCAAGCAGATCGCTCCGTACTGGTCAAACTTTTATTCGAAAAACGAGAGAACAAATCGAACAAGCACTTGAAGATATGATCTTACGAGACTTGGCCATGGATACAAATGGTGATGACATCGTTTCTTTTGAGGAAACAAAAAACTTTTATGAAAAGAACAAAAACAAACGTCGCTTTCCAAACAGGTTTGGTCGCTACAATCGTTTTAACATTCTATATAATAAAAAAATCCCCTTCTCTTTTGATTTGAACAATGACGGCATTATAGAGAAAAAAGAATATCTAAAAATCATCAATAAAACGATCAATCTCTATAACAAAGATAATAATTCACTTCTTTCGTCAAAAGAGCAGCAAGACATAGACGCTGAGAAAAAGTCGATCCGTCAAAAATTCACCACTAAAAAATTCTGGCGCAAACCACCTCGCAAAAAACTAAATGATGATAAACAAAGTAAAGAAATTTAAAGCTGATAACATCACTCATACATTTGTCTAATGTTTTCAATTATTCGAAATTCATAATAGATTTTCTTGATTTGTTTTCATTTGTTATCTGAAATCCACTCTCCTAGATTTAAAGCTCAATTAAGGGCAAACACAAGTTTGGCCCTTTCCTTTAAACAAACGCTTTATTGAGGGAAGTGGAACTCTTTATGTTTAGAAAATTCTTATTCGCGTTTACGACTTTATTGTTGATTATCCCAATGCAGACTAGTGCTGTGTTTGCCGAAACACACGAAATTAAGATTTACTCAAAATTGCCTGATAATAAAAAAATGCGCAATTTATTTTACCCAACTTTCTTAAAGGTAAAAGCTGGCGATACAGTAAAGTTTGTAACTGTAGATAAAGGACATAATACTGAGAGTATTGATGGAATGATCCCTGAAGGGGCAATAAAATGGAAAAGTAAATTCAACAAAGATTTTGAAATTAAGTTAGATGTTCCAGGTGTTTATGGATATAAATGCACGCCCCACTATGCAATGGCAATGATCGGTCTTATCCTGGTTGAAGGTGAAGGTTGGGAGAAAAACTTGGAAACGGCCAAAAAAGTTAAACAATTTGGTCGCAGTAAAAAGAAATTTAAAGAACTATTTGCAGAACTAGATAAGTCGGTGAAAAAGTAAACGATTATCAAGGTTTAAAAAAACACCTGGAAATAATTTTTTCTGGGCGGTTTTTTGTGCCTTGATACTACAGTAGAAAGAAAAACATAAAATCAATAATTTTAAAGAACTAAGCGCATGCAGATATTATATTTTGCTCATGAGAAGCTGGTAGCTTAGGGTTGATTTGAATTGGTAGAGAAACAGTAAAAGTGGTTCCCATTCCAACTCTACTTTCGAATGTGATTGTCCCATTGTGTTTTTCAATCAAGTTCTTAGTAAGATGCAATCCAATACCCGTTCCTGTTATTCCTGCCGAGGTCTCAGCACGGAAAAAACGATTGAAAATTTGAGAAGCATCATCCTTACCAATTCCAAGCCCATTATCTTTTACTGAAATGATAATTTGGCTTTCATCCTGATAAGCTTTAACATAAATCTTTTTTGATCTTGGCGAATATTTAACGGCATTCGAAAGGAGGTTGGTAAAAATTTGAATCAAAGCATTAGGGTCAGCCTGAATCAAACTGGGCAAAGTGCCCAAATTTAAACTGATGAGATGTTTGTTTGTCAATTCTTGCTGTTCTTTACAAACAGTGCGAAGAATTTCCGTCAAATCACAATCCCTAAGGTCGATACTCATTTTCCCAGCTTCTAATTGTGCACCATTAAGTGTGCTTTCAACCAATCTTGTCATCCGAACAACGGCTTGGCGAATTCTTTCAATGCGTTCAAGAATTAATTCATCACTTGCTTGATTATCACGCACTTTACTTTCGAGACGGTAAGCTGAGCTATCAATGATCGCAAGCGGAGTGCGAAATTCATGAGATGCCATTGAGACAAATTTTCTTTGCAGCTCACAAAGCTGTTTTTCTGCCTCAAGTGCCTCTTGCAAATCAGAGGCTTGCTTTTCTAACCTTTCATCCCGAAGTTTAATTTTTTCTTGAGTATTTAACAGCAAGTAAACATAAGCACTAAATGCAAGGGTTAAGAAAATACATAAAAATAAGACCGTATAGGCCATTGTGTAATTATTTAAAACATAGAAACCGTTCTGAGGTTGTATGCTCAATTTCCATTGACGCCCTCCAACATCAAACTGCTTCGAATAAGTCAGGTAAGATGAGTTAACTGAGTCAAAGTTTTGATACAAGGTCTCAACTTCAGAAGAAGAAGTTATGTCACTGAGATGCAATTGTAAGTTTATTTGCTTATCTCCAATCGCTCTCTCAATCATATCATTTACGCGAACAACGGAAAGCGCAAAACCTACGAGATTTGTTCTTCTTTCTTCAATCGTGTTAATGGGTGCATTTTTCTTAAAAACAGGATCAAAAATTAAAAAGCCGCATTGTTTGCCAGTTTCCTGAACAAGGGTAATCTTAGCTGTCACCGTTTGAAGGCCACTATCTCGAGCTGCATTTAGAGCGTTTAAACGTCTTTGATTTGAGGCAAGGTCAAAACCCAAAGCAGCTCGATTTTTTGCTAATGGTTCTGCATAAAAAACAGGAAAATATTCATCTCTAGACTTAGCTGGAATGAGGTCACCGGCCGCCCCCTTTTCCTTAATGACAAATTCTTTTAGACCATCCTTTTGTGCCAAAGCTTCGTTGTATTGTCTTTCACTAGCTCTTATACGCGGTATCCATTCAAGAGCCTGGATATTTCCATGCCTTTGAAGGGCACCACTTGTAAATGAATAAAAGTCATGACGCGTGACATTATCAGAGCTTTCAAAAAAAGATCTGATTGTCGAAAGCACTTCTAAATTTTCAGCGATCTCACGAGAAATAGAAAAGGATTTATCTTTAGCATCAGCTAAAAAGCGAGCCTGAATTTTATCATTTTCAAAGCGGAGTAAAAGTTGAAATAAGAATAAACTAATGCCCAAACCAACAATTAGAATTCCTATTACAGGGAGTAATTTTCTTAGATTTCTGTAAAAATAAACGAAAGGAAGTCTATGGAAACTTTCAGGCTCGGTACGAGTTAATTTATTGGTTCCATTAAGTAATGAGTGAATATTAGAGCCAAAAATTTTTGAAAATACTTCCATGTAACACATACCAAAATAACTAACTGATAGGATAAGTTACCACTATAAGGTTAAAATACTGATACTCTTAAAGTTCTATTGATGGGGATGGGCAAGCAGTCGAGACAAAATTGATTATCTAGTGCAAACAAAAATTTCAGTCAAAATGACCTTTAAGAAGTGTATCAAAATATGTTTTTGTTAGTGAGAAACTAATAATTAACTAATATTGTTAGATATTTTTCAATTTTATAAAAGTATAGCCTCAGATATAAAATAATTATGTTTTTAATTAATAGTGTTATTGCAGCCTTATGTAAGGGATTTTACATGCGTTTATTTGTTGTGTTTATTGTTTTATTATCATTGTCATTCGGGACTGCACATTCGAGATCTTTGCAAAGCAGTAGAATTGCAGTTCCTGTGAAGGTAAATTTAAAAGCCATTGCTTATGATTCAGTCGGAGGTTATTCAGTAAAAAAAGTTATTAAAAGTTCACTTTGGTCAAAATATTCTCCTCCGAAACGAAAAGAATTTGTGCCTGTTACGGCTTGGATACTTAAAAGTGGGTATTGGGGGGAGTGGCACTTAACTGGCTATCAACCATTAAAATCAAAAAAAGCCTGCCACAATTTTATTTATCATTGGCTAAATAAAATGAAAGAAATAAGAGTACGAAAAGGAGTGTCCGCAGTTATGGAGAAAGGTGGCTTCTGCATGGTTCGTATTCCTAAAAAGCCAAATTTTTTGACTGGCAGAGCTGCTACTATAACAAAAGAGAGTAGGGGGGTGGTACCTCGACAGAACTAAAAATTCAAAAAAGTGAGCTTTTTGTTTTACCCACCAAACCGGTTTTCAATATAATTCTGTACAATTTCCTGAAACTCTTCAGCAATCCGCTCACCACGCAGTGTCATTGCTTTTTTACCGTCAATAAAAACGGGTGCTGCAGGAGTTTCACCAGTACCAGGAAGGCTAATACCAATATCAGCATGCTTAGATTCGCCGGGTCCATTTACAATGCACCCCATCACAGCAAGGTTCAGATTTTCAACGCCAGGGTATTTCGTTTTCCATGTTGGCATGCTGGTGTTTATGTGGTTTTGAATGTCTTGCGCCAGCTCTTGGAAGACGGTGCTGGTTGTGCGCCCACATCCAGGGCATGCGGTTACAACAGGAACAAATGCTCGCAAGCCCATCGACTGTAAAATTTCCTGCCCGACTTGCACTTCTTTGGTCCGGTCACCACCAGGCTCTGGCGTAAGAGAAATGCGGATGGTGTCTCCAAACCCTTCTTGCAAGAGAATGGCAAGCCCTGCGGTTGAAGCAACAATGCCTTTTGAACCCATGCCAGCTTCAGTAAGCCCCAAGTGCAAGGCATTATTCGAACGACTAGCAAGAAGGCGATAAACAGCAATGAGATCTTGAACCGCACTCACTTTAGCTGAAAGAATAATTTTATCATTCCCCATGCCAAGCTCATTAGCCCGCTCAGTGCTTAAAAGGGCTGATTGCACAATCGCTTCATGCATCACATCGCGCGCATCTTTGGGGGTATCCAGTTTGGCGTTCTCATCCATTAATCCAGTGAGCAACTCTTGGTCCAGCGATCCCCAATTAACACCAATACGAACAGGCTTATCAAACTTCAAAGCTGTTTCAATCATTTGAGAAAATTGCGTATCCCGCTTTTTCTTAAAGCCAACATTACCAGGGTTAATACGATATTTGGCGAGCGCTTCGGCCATTGCTGGGTGTTCATTAAGAAGTGTATGGCCAATATAGTGAAAGTCACCAACAAGTGGCACGTTGATATTCATCTTTGCCAAATTATCACGAATATAAGGAACGGCTTTCGCAGCTTCTTCTCTATCAACTGTGATGCGCACCAATTCAGATCCGGCACGCGCTAAAGCCGCCACTTGAGCTGTGGTTTTTTCAATATCAGCCGTGTCAGTATTGGTCATAGATTGAACAACAATCGGCGCGTCACCGCCAATTTCAACAGATCCAACGTTTACAGCTGTTGTTTGATGCCGAGGTAAGAGTGTCACAAAGAAAGCCTTTCACTTAAACTCTGCCCGTTCATAACAGTTTTAAAAGCACTTGAATATAGATTTAGGGCTTAAAAAACTCATTTTCTGAGAGATTAAGTCTAACGATTACCGTTTAACTAAACTGGTTAATAGAAAAAAGAAAGCCATAGAAACAACAATGGCCGGCCCTGTTGGAATATCTATATAAAGAGACGCAACGAGCCCTGAAATGACGGAAAAGCAAGAAATAAGTGCGGTAAAAACAACCATTTGCTCAGGTGTGCGAGAAATGCCCATAGCAGCAGCTGCCGGGATAATTAACATGGCTGTAACGAGGAGTAAGCCAACCAATTTCATAGAAAGAGCAATAGTCGCAGCAATAGCTAAAGAAAATAAAAATTCAATCCGGCTAACATGAACCCCTTCTGCGATGGCAAGTTCACGATCAATGCTAAGCGCCAACAAATCTTGCCAAACCCAGGCAATCACCCCCCAAATGACCAAAAGGCCAATACCAACCATATAAAGATCCAGATTGGAAATGGCAAGAATGTCACCAAACAATACGCCCATCAGATCAACTTGTAGAGATTCAAATTGGCTTGTAACAATCAGACCAGTTGCTAAAACAATATGGGCTAACAAACCAAGAGCTGTATCTTTTGCCAAATTAGTTTTACGTTCAACTGCTCGCAAACCAAAAGTTACCATAACCGCTGAAAGAAAAACTGCAAGTGTTGGGTTGATAGAAACTAGCAAACCCAAAGAAACACCAAGTAAACCGGAGTGAGCAATGGTCTCTCCAAAATAGGCCATGCGCTGCCAAACAACAATGCAGCCAAGCGGCGCTGCAATTAAGGCCATGCCAATCCCGCCAAGTGCTGCACGAATTAAAAAGTCATCCATTATTTATTTTTGTCCCTTTTATGATGACAGTCATCTCCATGATTATGAGAACAATCATGGTCAACCATATCCCCCGATAGGTCATGATTATGATCATGGCTATGCGCATAAATGCCATAAGTTTGCGCTTGGCCTGGGCCAAACAACCGCTCATACTCGGGATGGAGGCTAATTTGTTCAGGCACACCGGCGCAGCAAACATGGCCATTTAAACAAAGCACCCGATCACTTGAACCCATCACAATGTGCAAATCATGTGAAATCAATAAAACAGCACAACCAAAACTTTCTCTGATTTTAGATATAAGATCATAAAGAGCTGCTTCTCCAGCAAAGTCCACACCTTGTGCTGGTTCATCTAAAACAAGTAAATTAGGTTTGTTAACAAGAGCTCGGGCCAACAAAACCCGTTGCATTTCCCCACCAGAAAGAGCTGACATTTGCGTATCAAGCAAATGAGAAGCACCAACTTGGCGAAGAATATCTAATAGATCGGTTTTGGAAACCTGTTGGCGAATGGTTAAAAAACGTCTCACTGTCACAGGTAAAGTTCGGTCTAATTTAAGTCGCTGGGGGACATAGCCAATAGTAAGGTCTTTAGCTCTTTGTAAATGGCCTTCATTAGGCTGAAGAATGCCAAGACAAATGCGAGCAAAAGTTGTTTTCCCGCCCCCATTGGGGCCAATTAAGGTAACAATTTCTCCAGCAGAAATAGAAAAATCAATCCCACGCAAAATCCAGCGCTTATCCCTTTGAAAGCCAATAGCATCAGCTTTAATCAAAGGAGTAGCATTGTGTGTGTTCAAAGATGTCTTATCAGTTGCGGCAGTTGGCTGGTCTATAATTTCACTCATGCAAAACTCATAAACGATTTACTTGGGTTATTAAAGCTTGTTGATTTGAGAATTCTGGCAAGAAGAGCAAATACCTTTAATCTCTAATTGGCTGCGGTCAACTTTAAAGCCTTCGGTTCTAACGACTGATTCTATTAAACCTTCAATGGGCGTGCCTTCAATTTCACCTATAACCCCACAATCTTCACAAATTAAAAAAACCAACGGTGCTTTATGGGAGCATTTGTGTTTCGCCAGCAACTGAGCTTCAGAGTGGTCATCATTAAAGTTTCGCTGGCAAGCAAAATAAGCATTTGTGCTCTCTAAACGATGGATAAGTCCTGCATCTTGTAAAAAATCTAAGCTCCTATAAACCGAAATAGGAGCCAGTTTTTGCCCATCTGCTGCAAGCTTATCAAGAATTTGATAAGCTCCAATAGCTTTGTGACTGGCTGCAATTTGCTCCAAAACTGAACGGCGCAATTTGGTGAACCTCAACCCAGCCTGCTTGCAATAACGGTCAGCAAATTTCATTAAATTTGTTGTGCATCCGCTGTGGTCATGGTCGGGGTGTGGAAATAGAGGGTTTGTCATGCAGCACATCCAACTTTTGTTATATTATTCCATATAGCAGGTCTGGAATAACAAGCCAAGTTTTTAGGGCCAACTTAATTAGGGGAAGTCAATAGAGCGAAGTTATTAAGCCGAAGAAAAGAAATTTAAGTCTAAAAATACTTAATCATAAAATTGTGCACGCCAATGAATAGAAGAAACCTTTCGAATCATATATTTTTCGATGCACAAGATCGCCTTTTGGATGCCAGACATTTTTTAGGTTGGCATCTGAAGCACAAATAGTGCGGATGCTCTGTGCCGGTTGCAATTGGGCAACTGAAGGCACGTCAAAGCGGATGTTCTGTGCCGGTTGCAGGTGGGCAACTGAAGGCACGTCAAAGAAGTTGGTAAGGTTAATTTATGCCATCAAGAATAGAAATAAGAGAAATTGACATAACCAGCTTAAATGTTGATGCAATAGTAAATGGAGCTCATCCAACTCTATTGCCAGCAACAACAGAAGAACAAACTCTGCATGCCATTGCTGGCCCCAAATTAAGTGAAGAATGCAAGCATGTAGCCCCTTGCCCGGTGGGAGAAGCTCGCATAACAAGAGGATATGATCTTCTGGCAAATTTCGTCATTCACACAGCCGGTCCAGCCTGGGGCGGAGGTGAAGCCGATGAAGATATTTATTTACGCCAATGTTATAAAAATGCTTTTGAAATTGGACAGTCTTTTAATATCAAAACAATCGCCTTTCCATCTATTTCAACAGGCCAAAATGCCTTTCCTGCTCAAAGGGCAGCTTTAATCGCCATGCAAGAAATCTTGTTATACCTTAAAGAACACCCAGATTTTAAATCTGTCGTTTTAGCGTGCAAATCAGAAAAAGAAGTATGGGAATATGAATCTGCATTTGATAGATGCAGTGATAAAGCTGGTTAGGGTCTCCGTGCAAAAATAGCAGGGCACTTGATATGGACAAGAAAAATAAATCAGAAACGAATTTAGTGCCTTCTATAAAAGTCGGTTGGCGCGAATGGGTAAAATTACCCAAATTAGGCCTGAATGCCATTCACGCGAAAATAGACACAGGCGCCAAAACCTCAGCCTTACACGCTATTGATATTGAAACCTTTGGGCCTATTGAGCGACCAAAGGTAAGGTTTGGTGTGAAACCCATAGATGGTAATGAGAATTTGGTTATCTATTGCACGGCTCCAATTATTGACCGCCGCTATATAACGAGTTCAAATGGTGAGAGCGAGTTTCGAACCATCATCCGAACGGATTTGGCAATTGATGATGAAAACTGGCCAATCGAAGTCTCTTTGACCAATAGAGAAAACTTAATCCACCGCATGTTAATTGGCCGTGAAGCCATGGATGCAGCCCAACTTGTTGTAGAACCAAGCGAAGATTACCTTTTAGAAAAACTATCATTTGATATTTATAAAAATGTAAAAACCCAAAGCCCAGTTGCTAGAGCTCTTCGCATAGGCCTCCTTACAATGGAGCCAAATAATTACTCAAACCAACAAATTATTGCTGCAGCTGAAAAAAACGATCACGTTATTGAGCCGATTGAGACCACCTCTTGTTATATGAACATAAACTCGCTCACAGCTGGCCTGCATTATAATGGAAAGCAATTACCACGCTTTGATGCAATCATTCCAAGAATTGGCGCCCCCATCACAGCATATGGCACCTCTATTGTTCGCCAGTTTGATATGACAGGTGCCCTTTGTTTAAATTCAGCTGATTCTATCTATCGCTCGAGAGATAAATTATTAGCTCATCAGGTAATGGCACGCCATGGCTTACCCATGCCGATCACAGCTTTTGCAAGCTCGCCTAAAAATACCGAAGATCTCATAAAACTCGTCAATGGAGCTCCTTTGGTTGTTAAGCTTTTAAAAAGTTCTCAAGGCAAAGGCGTTGTGTTGGCAGAAACTAAAAAAGCGGCCGAATCGGTAATCGATGCTTTTAGAGGTATTGATGCTGACTTTCTGGTTCAAGAATTTATCGGCGAATCAGATGGCTCAGATATACGTTGTTTGGTTTTAGGAAATAAAGTCATTGCCACCATGCGGCGCACAGCGGAACCTGGAGAGTTTCGCGCCAACATCCATCAAGGTGGTTCAGCTGAAAAAGTAAAAATCACCAAAGAAGAGCGGCAAATGGCTGTAAAAGCCGCCAAAGCCTTCGGTCTTAGCTTGGCTGGGGTTGATATACTGCGCTCCAATAAAGGGCCTTTATTGTTGGAAGTGAATTCATCACCAGGGCTTAAAGGCATTCAACAAGTGAATGAAAAAGATTTGGCGCAAGAGATCATCACCTATATTGAAAACAAATTATTTAAGCCAAAAACCATAAGCGCAAAACTATTGGCAAAAACATAGGTTTAAAAAACCCTTAAATTTAGACAAAAATTAAAACAAATTTTTTGGAAAATTTTGCCTATCTTTGAAACTTGGTAACTCCATATTAATCTCACGCAGGCAATGTTGAGATTGGTTTTATATAGTTTCGGATAGTATTATGCTGCTTCAATTTCCCACATCAGTGGACGCTCATGTCTTTTCAATTGGTACTTTGCTTGATCAAGAGACACAGAACCCTCACCCTGATCAAACAATGGCATGCCAAAAAGTTAGTAACGGATTTCCAGAAGACGCACGCCCACTTTGTGAATTGGATGGCATGGTCGGTGCCCATGATGTTGGAGCACTTTTGTCGTCTAGTGCAAAAGAAAATGGCGGCCTTTGCGTCAGAGCAACTCGCCCCTTTTATGAGCCAAATGCAAACCCGAACCATTGCTGGATTGCTGCAAGCAAAGTTAAAATCGTTGGTGATACGACAAACAAAATCAAGCAAGAAAATTTATTCGCCTCAAGCTTTGTAATCAATGCTCGCCTTTGGGAACGCCATGCACCTGAGTTAATTTTAAATCTCTCAAAAGCACCATTTAAATCAGAACAATATCTGCAACCTGGTGTTAGCGGGTGTAAAGTCGTTAATAAAACGAAATTAGAGCCAAGCCAATCTGAAGATTTAAGCTTAGGGGAACTACCGCTAGGCGTTGGGCTAATTTTAGGGGCGCTTGCCTCCGGTTATCCTGGGCAATTTGGAACTGAGAGTTTTAGCTCAATCGAAGAGTTTCTTACGTCTCTTTCCTTTGTTTATAAATTACTCCCTTCAGCATTGAGACACACAATTTCATTCTCTTATGGGTTTCAACACCGTCAGCCAATTTGCGCTTTGCAGTATTTTGACGATAGAGAAATTTCTAATGGTGCATTTTCAAAGCCAGTTGCAGCCATTCCATTAGGCGCAACATTAGAAAGCTCATGCCAGGAAGTGCGTGGGCTCCTAGCAGGGCGCTTGAAAAATATTTACGCTCCAGAAATGGAAATTTCTGAATATGAAGAATTTGAAGATAATGATGAACTCTTTGAAGAAGACAGCTTGTTTGAAGAATTAAGCGGTCTAGCTCGCGAAACAAGTGCATCACTTGGCCAAGTGCTAAATGAAATTGGCATAAATGTCAGAGTTGAAGCCTCTGCCCTTTTGCCAGAAATTGAAACTGACCAACCACGACTAATTGCATATGAAACCTTGCTTAAAGGGGATGACACAACACCGCAAATCGCAGGCCTTTACACTCTCTTTTCAGATTTTGATAGTGCCCCTCATGTCTATCAAGCTTTACTTGAAACGATCAAAAATCATTTCAAACCAGAAATTTATGACCTCTCTTTAAGCCTTGGTTGTGCGATTAGAGATGAAAAATTTGACAGTGAAAGTGAAAATTTCTTAGGACAAATGGAAGATCTGTTGTGTCTAGCAAGCCGGTTACCAGTGTCTGAACCATTTTTAGAATATCGCTCCAGAATCATCGAAGGCGCTGCAGATGGTTTGCGTCAATATGTGTCGAACCTGTCTTACCTAACGCCTGAGCAATTGGTGGCACTTTCAGAATATGAGCAAGTGTCAGATATGGTCGCTTGTATATTAGAGACAGGCGATTGGGCCTTTACTCAGCGCTTGAATATTAGTTTTACAATCTTCGCGCTCTCAGGCGAAGGCTACATCCAAGACGCAGCAGCACTAGCGCGCCGCCTACTGCCACCATCCGTGGTATCACACCAGTGGATTCATGCCTTAATTAACAGCCGCGCTTTGGCTGAAAGTTTTGAAGCTATTATTCTAAATCCATCAATTCTGCCCCCTGAGCAAGTAATCAATATCTTACAATCAATGACTGATCACCTCTCAAGAACGGGCCGTAAAGAAGTGGTGTTAGAACATGTCACACGCTTGAGCAAAACGTTACCACATCAAGAAGAAGCAAATTTTGATCATGAAGACGCGAAAGAGCCGATGTCAGATGATTTAATGCTGCGCCTGCGTATGATGACAATACTATCAGACGCCGCAGAACGCTTCCACGCCTCTGCCCAACACGCCAGATTGATCCTTTCAAGATAGAAAAAACGTTCAAATAAAAATTAAGTCTGTATCTTGCCGCAATAATCGATTATTTGAGGCAATATGGTAAAAAAACTTTCAGCCCACATTAATTTGGCCAGCCCTGGTGAGCATGAATATCTTGCTTCTGTTTCTTTTGAACATGCAAGAAGCGTTGCCTTGCGCATTCAAGAAATTAAGTTGCGCCCCGGGCGAAATGAAAAACCATATAAAGTGCCGTTAAGTTTGCTCACATGGTTCACTGAGCACGCTGCAGCCGGCCGCGAATTAACAAGAGAAGAAAATAACCAAGCTCAAGAAGCCACGCTTTATACAAACCAGGCTGTCTTGAGAGAACAAATAGAAACATTTTCTCTTAAAAATACCTTTTACCTAGAAGTTGAGGTCACAGAACTCGACCAAAATGATGAAAGCTGTGCCAGAGATGACCAAGGTGTAATGATCATCGAGGTGCAGCTTTACTATGGCCCGAAAGCAAAATGCAACTTAAGCCTTGAGCCTTTAAAACCTGCAGGGCAAGAACTGCTCTTGTTTCCTGTTGAGTGCGGGCCAGAGGGGCGATTTGATCTGGCGCAAGCAACGATTAAATCTAACCTAGGCCCCCTAGACCCTCGTTCAGATAAACGGCTGCTTCTTGGCACAGTAAAACTATCAGACACATGGCAACCACTAAGGAATGCCATTATCGAGCGATTGCATTTATTCGATGGACTAGAAGAAGTTCCTAGCGAATATATCGACGATGAGCATAGTTATGAAGAGTTATATAAAGAGTTCCCCCAAGCTCAGAATAAAAAATTTCCAAAAGGTGCCAAAGCTTTTGGCCCGCTTTTACCGTCCGCCCCAAAAGAAAAACGAGGGCCTTGGACCATCAGTTTAAAAGCCTCTCTCAATGACCCATTTTGGTTAGAGATAGCAGAAATTCGAGCCTCTAACAACAATCAGCCTTTAAGGGGAATTGTGGAGCTCATCATACCAGAGCCTGGTGGCAATAGTTCGATAGAATGTCAATTTGCAATTCAGTTTGACGAAGAAGATTGGTTGATTGTAACGGATGGTTTGGCAACCAATGCACCACTCCTTCTGCCAGTGAACCGAGAAAAGCCTTATTGGCAAGATGATGCTTTAGCAGGTGAACTTGTTCTTTATGTTCCCAAAATTAAGTGTCCGGCAAGTCAATTTTTATCTGTGCAATATTTTGGGTTTGGCATCACGGAAGGGCCAGTAAACATCGCCTTTACACCGTCTAAAAAAGATGCAGAATTTTACAATATAAAACCTGAAGTTACAGAAATGAGCAATCAGCAACATCAACTGATTCTGCTCAATCAGATCGCTCTCAATAAAAAGCTAAAACAACAAAAATCAGAATTTAAGCTAAAATGTTTCTGGCCAGACAAACAAAAAACTGAGAGCTTTAAAATAAATATTAAACAGATAGAGAAATCATATGGTGAAGCGCTTGCAACAGACATTGGCTCAAAAGCCATCTCTGTTGCCACCGTTCAAACAAAAGATGATGAAGATGAAATTATCAATTTATCTTTAGGACAAACGGCACCTGTTTATTATTTAGACGAAACATTCATACCAGCAAAACTTTCACTTTCCGGTCGGTTAGATGCGGCTTCAACGGAAACGCAATTAGATGAACAACATTGGCGAAAAACAACTCATCCACTGAGTATTTCTTTTAGTAAATCTTCCTGGAAAAAATCAGCCATTGATGTACGGTTAAAAAAATTAAACCGCACATATGACATCGCCTTGCCGCCAAATAAAGAAACAACAAGTGGTGAAAAATTAAATTTAAAACGCGTCTTCTCTCAAGCAACGAACCATGAAGCACCACCATCCAATTGTGTTAAGTTGAAAGAAGAAGCAAAAACAAAAGCGGCAGAGTTTCTGACCGCAACCCGTATGAAACAAACGGAAAGCAGCCCGCAAGCTGAAACAACACCTTTAGAGACAGATCATTTTATAACAGGGCTGACGACCAACTTAAACGCGACATGGCTGATGTCAGATGTTCTTGATGAAATTTATAATTTTTATGGTGTCTATTTAAGTGGTCAAAGAAATTCGCTAAAAGATGATGAGAAACCAAAATCAGGAAAAAATAAAAAAGAAGGCTTTTTAGCGCTCACCCATTCTTCAAACCTATCAACCACGAGTAAGCGGCGCTATCAAGAGGCTGGAGCCCAAACATTGGCAAAATATGAACAAGGCAGCTTCCTCGAAATGGGCCCAATGGCTGAATTGCTAGGCTTTGCAAGCTCAAACCAGTTAAAGAATAAAGTTGAGCTCATAGATGAAATCTCCGCTGCAAGTTATCATGCCCTAAAGAAAATGGCTGAACGCGATCAACCAGCACGAGCAAAAAAAATCCAACAAATACATATTGATATTGGCGCTAGTCACACAGCTTTATGCGCACAAACGGGCTGGGTCGGAGAGACAAATGCCCTGGTTGATACCGTACATGGAATGATCGAATTACCTTTAGGGGCAAGAGCACTAGAGCTTGCTTTAACCAAAGAACTCGCGCATTACATCGAGACAGCTATAAGCGCTGGGGCACAAGTTATACCTAACGCAGGACTCCCATCGAGCATAGACGATATCGTTGAGGCTGAAAAAGAAGAAACAGCAGAAGCTATATCTCACAATGCATTTCTAAAGAATTTAAGATTAGCACTTTACCAAGCTGAACATGTCAAAGACAAAGTTGGAAATGATCTACATATCATCATTGGTAAAAGTGAGGATGAATTTAATTTACCACTCACTTTAGCTTCTTCAATTGATCCAAAAGGAGAGCCAATCAGCCTGTGGCACGGATTAAGAGGAGAGCAACTTGTCTGCGTAAGTTCTGAAGAAGGGAAAAGTTGGCATATAGAATTAAGATTAGAAATTAATGCATTGGCTGAAAAGGTCGGGCCTCTATCAACCTATCTGGCCTTTGTTGCTGAGCTTTTACCACGATCAATCGAACAGGCCCTTCCAAAAACGAACCAAAAGGTTGAAAGATTGATTTCAGTAACAGGTGGAACATCTCTGTTTGCCCCGTTTAGAAAATTAATCAAAACAACGGCTAAAAATTTAGATATGCGCTTGCTGCCTCTACCTGAAAATTACAAAGAGGCCAAAGCAGCCGCCTCTCTAGGAGCGCTAGAACTTTTTCATCATCAAAATAAAGCTCCAATGATTAAGCAGTCACCGAGTGTCATTCTTGTGCCATTGTCTGAACAACATGAAGATGAAAATGATATGATTTCGGTTGCCGAAAAAGGCAAACTTGTCGTGATTGAAACGTCAAGCTGTTCAGGAAATCTAGCTCCGGATTGCTCTAGCGTTCAACTGATTGAAACTTTGCCAGGCTTTGGCAGCTTGTTAAACCAAGACCCAAAAGCCGTCTATTGCCAAACTTATTTGGATGATTTAGATCGCGCAACCGCAGAGCAATGGGCGGTTGCAGGAGCTGAGTGGCAATCTTATTTGGACCTTTGCTATCAAACTCTTTTAAATATGCCAGTTGAAAAGCCAGAGGGTGAGGGCATCTCACAAGAACATGAAACAACATCTAAAAAGCAAAATTGGGTATATAAAAAACTAAAAAAAGAAGAAGCCCAACTCACAATCGGCGAAAAAACCTTCTGGGTAAGCACCGGCCTAACCCGCTCCACCTTTTAGACTGATTTAGTCTGTGTACTCGCCGCTTAATCGGCAAATAGTCTGTAAGGTAAGAAAAATTGTTTAAAGCCAATGAACGAAAAACGTAGGCCTCTACATGGTTGTTACTGGGCAACCTAAAGTGTCATTTTAAGAAGCCGTCAGCGCCTAGCGCTGCACCTCGTAGGGGGAGGCACTTAGTGCGGTTGCAATCTAGGCAACTGAAGCATCAGAAAAGCCATCGCCCGTTAGAGAGAAAAATTCCGTTAATAATCTTATTAACGGCCACACCCTTGCCTTTTCTATCAAGATAATAAGCGCCAAATACGCAATAGCGTGAATTAAGGAGCGAAAAGCGTAAATTTTCTAAGCTTTCATATGAACAATGGGCTAGAAATGCTATAGTCTGGAAGCTATAGGGGGCTCATCAAGTGAGCAATGCTTAATTTCCAACAGCTTTTATAAAAACGATAGACCGGGGGTTTAGTCTAAATGTCTTTATTGCGCGCACCAGCAATGGTTTTTGGTGGCTTGATGCGAACGGCTTTGACAAATGAGCGCTTGTTCCTCATGGGGCTAACAAGCTTGGCTCTGTCATTAGCCTCTGGTTGGACAACCTTTGAAGGAATGACAAACTTCACCCGCTCCCCTGTCCTCTGTTTTCTCATTACATTTGGCGTGCAAGGGATCATGCTCGTCAGTGCCTGGATGATTGGTGAAACTCTCGTTCCGGTTAAAAATAGAAAAGACGGTGATGAACAAAAAAACCTACTCGTTCACGCGATTATGGGGCCATTATCGTTTTTTAAAGTCTGGATGATCTGGGTTGTCTTTTTCTTTGCCATGGCTATTTCGGTGTTCTTCTCATTTGATAGTTTGTTCAGCTCTATCTTCTCAAATGAAGAACGCCAACGTGCGGGTGAAATCAGAGCGCAAAATCAAGTCAGTGGTGTCTTAACAGATTTAAAAAAGCGAGTTGAACAACGCAAATTTGAAGCCATTGATAATTTGATGAAATCAGATGGCTGGAAAAATTACAATGACCGCCTTGACCAAATGAGTAAAATCGCTCGCTCAGCACCAGAACTGGTCGAACAGCAGCTTTTAAACAAACTTCGTGGTGAACAAGCTGAAATTGCTCGCCATCAAGAAACTTTGGCACAAGCAAAAGGGCAAAAAGCAGGGTTTAAAGCACAGCAATTAAAAATCGAGCAAAGCATTGCCCGCCTTCAAGCAGACAGACCAGGCCTGAGCGCAGAAGTTGATCAATTGCGACAACAATTGCGAGAAAAGCAACGTTTGCTCGATTTAAAACTCGCTGAAGCTGAAAAAGAATCTAAAGGCATTGGCACAACGGGCCGCGAAGGTGAAGGCCCCAAATTCAGAGCTATCAAAAAAGAAGAGCGCCGCATCAGAGCAGAACGAGATGTGATCAATACGCAAAAAGGTTTGGCAACAACACGTTTAGAAAAACTAGATGAAAAGGTCGCAAAACTGACCCAAGAGCTAGAATTAATTAATGGGGAAGTGGCAAAAATTGAAGGCAAAGCGTCTGTTGCAAAACAATTTATCGAAGCACAAACCAAGCGCCAATCAGCCAACATTGTGGAAGATTTATCAGCCACCGCAAGCATTGATAGTTTAGATGCAGCAAGAGATAGATTCCAGCAAGAGCCAAACCAAGCAACATTTTTAAACATTCAGAAAAACTGTACAAACCTGCACAATGCCCTAACGGAAGTTCCAAAAATTGCAACACAAATTCGAGCGATTTCTTGTGAACCAGGTGCTGCTACAGCAACCGTTGCAGCCAGAATTTTCACGCTGCAAGACGCGCAAAAATCTCAAGAGAATAAATGTGTTATAGGTAAGGGCCGTCGCTCAACCAAAATTGATAGCCTCTTAAAATTAGGTCAACGCTGTATTCAAGGCTCTGGCCTGCCAGAAAAAGACGCAAACTCATTTCGAAATATTCTCAGCCGGATTGATCTTAACCGGGATGATAAAGCGAAGAACTTTGTTGTAACACTCAACGCATTTGATGATGGCAACTGGTTGGCTTATCTCGCCCTTGGTCTGGCGATTGCGATTGATAGTCTAGTCTTTATAGCTGGTTTAATTGGCGCGAAAACAGCCTCTTATGAAAACACAGGCAGCCCAGCAGATGTGATGAAATACGGTTTAGGCATGTCGACTGAAATTTATGGCCACGAACCAGAGGACATTAGAACCAAAAAAATGTTCTTCCGTTCCATCTCCGGCCCCTCGCCTGAAAAGGGGTATTTGGCAGTGATCGATATGAAAAACCTCATGAAGGAAGAAAAACAATATGTCACCAAAGTGCTCACAATCGCTGGTGACAATATTAAACTCGATAGTGTGAACCCATCAGCTTATCACATTGAAGAAACTTTCTATCAGAACTTGGCACGCCAAGTTTATCTCTGGGATCAATTTAATAAACCGGCGGTTAAGAAACCAAAGCCGGTGCCACGAAGAAATACCCCAGAAAACAATTTACAAAACATCACAAAAGGCTTTGATCTCAACCAGTTCGGTCAAGCACCTAAAGGCACCATCATTAACAAAGGCGAAGTTAGAACCGCGTTTCAAAAAAATGGACCAGATAAAAAATCTTTTGCATTAAACCTCAAATCATCAAATCAAAATACTGATCAACCAGTTGAAGAAACGGACAACGAAGCAACACCTTCAGTACCACTCGTTGGGCGAAATGATGATCAAAACTCAAATGTGAATGAAGATAAAAAGGCTTCTTGGCAACAGCCTCTTCAAATGCTGAAAGAAAAAATTTACGGCGCGAATGAAAATACTGTCCCCCCTCATTCTGAGGCGAAAACTCAACAAGAAGAAACAGTCAACAAAGAGCAAGTCGATAATCCGGTAGAAAATAAAAATGAAGACGTGAGCGAAGACATTAAAGAAATCATCGCAGACACAACCAACGACAATTCAGAAAAAGACGGCACGGATAAAGGGTAATAACACGGGTTGCGAGGGCGGTGTATTAAGCCGGAGCTGTCACAAATAAATTGAGATAGATAAATTTCAGCAATTGACCCTATCCGGAAATGATAACTTTTAATTTTCCCACCAATTGCTGGTCTCCAAAAGGGCGAAGCGATAAATTGTTAATGCCTTCATTGGTATATTCCATCACATGATTATAAGGTTATTGGAGACTTATTCTTGATTACGCAAAATGAGCCTGCCACATGGCAAGACCTCCAAACTTGGACAGCCCAGATACTGAATGAGTGCGGAATTCAGGCCCAAACTGAAATCACGCTAAAATCGGTGCGTGGAGAGGTCGAGATTGATGTGCTGGCAATCGAGAATGTGCAGGGCCGAGAGCATAAAGTGCTTGTCGAGTGCAAGAATTGGAAAGCAAAAGTTCCCAAGAATGTGGTCCACGGATTTCGCACTGTTGTGAACGATATCGGAGCGAATGTTGGATACATCATTTCGAAAGCAGGCTTCCAGTCCGGTGCATACGAAGCAGCAGAAAACACAAACATCAAACTAATGACTTGGTGGGAGTTTATGGAGGCATTCGAGGATCAATGGTATTGGAACCATTTGCCCAATCAAGTATACGAACAACTTGATGGCTTGTGTTCGTACTTAGAGCCAATACCGGCAATGACTGCTTGGGACGAATATCTTGATGAATCTGACGTTGAAAGACTGAGGGAGATGTATCAACAGCACTGTCCCCTCGGTATGTTGATCTTTGCACTACTTCCCTTCAATGCGATGCTACCCGGAAAAAAAGAACGTATCAGACTTCCTTTGGGAGATTGTCCAGGCGAATATGGAAACCCGCCTGATAGTTTGATCGCCCAAGCTGGATATCGAGAGTTTTTTGACGAGTTGGTCAAGTATTCAAACCCCATACTGACCGAATTTAGATCGTACCGAGACAAAGCTTTGGCGAGAAAGGTTGAAGCCGAGCAGCAAGATTAATTTCCGCCCTATTAACCGGGCAACACCTAGCAACAATAAAGATAGACCTACTAATGACAACAAGCGACCAAGAAATTTGCAAAAAACACCGAGAACACACTTCAAACCACACGAAGAAGAAGTGACATCATTTCGGTGTCAGGACATGGCATAAGTCGGTGCTCAGCACCGTCCCTCGCAGGCCTATGAACTGAAGCTCATAGAATAGCAGTCAGATAAATGAGAGTTTAACTACCTATCTCTTCCTGAATGGCTTGAGCGGCAGCTTGTGGGTCTTCAGCTTTGGTAATTGGGCGGCCCACAACAATATAATCGGCACCAAAACCTATGGCGTCTTTTGGTGTTGCCACACGTGCTTGGTCTCCAGCTTCAGCTCCGCTTGGGCGAATGCCTGGCGTGACAATGAGAAAGTCTGGCCCAACAAGCTTGCGAATATCAGCGGCTTCTTGAGCGGACGCCACAACCCCATCTAATCCCGCATCAAACGCAAGTTTCGCGCGTTTTAATACAAGCTCTTTTGGTGTGCAGCCCTCAATGCCTTGTTCAATCAAATCATCTTGCTCAAGGTTCGTTAAAACTGTCACCCCAAGAAGTTTCAGTGAACTATCACCGCGCCCTTCAACAGCCGCTTTAAGGGTCTTTTGATCTGTGACATGAAGAGTTAAAAAATCAGCCCCCATCAAAGCGATATTCGCTGTAGACTTTTGCACCGTCGCTCCAATGTCCAGCAATTTGGCATCAACAAAAATCTGATGCCCTTTATGGAGCAATTCTTTCACAAGGTCTTGCCCGCCAGCAAACAATAGTTCAAGGCCAATTTTATAAAACCGGCAAGCTGGTCCAATTTCTTTCACGCAGTCGCGCGCTTCATCAACGGTTGGAAAATCAAGAGCTACAATAAGTCGATTGTTCATGAGAAACTTCAGTTCACTTCGTGGTTATTTTCGTTAGGCAGATTTAAGTTTGGTCGCTGTTTCAACAAACGCTTTCATGGCACCAATAAGCATTGCCTCTGATTGCGGGTTAGAGATCGAACCATCTTCAGATAAAACCTCATGGCCCTTTCCAACAGCAACCGTTTGCGGCAACACATTCACTTGATAGCCATTAATGAGCAGAGCTGAAAGCAATTGAATACCACGCAAACCACCCATAAGCCCCATGCTGGTTCCACCAATAGCAAATACCTTGGCTTCTTGCCACGGTGTGCGAGGTGGTGTTTCATCCGTTCTGATGCGAGAAACCCAATCAAGTGTATTTTTTAACAATGGACTAATCGAAGAATTATACTCTGGCGAAGCAATGAAGACGCCATCATGAGATTTTACAAGTTCTGCCAAGCTAGTAGCGGCTTCAGGAAGCCCTTCATTTTTCTCAAGATCGCCGCAATAAATGGGCATGTCAAAATCTTTAAGATCAATAAAAGTCACCTCAGCACCAAATTCAGCTGCTTTTATTGAAGCGGCTTTGGCCAATCGTTTATTTAAAGATGCTTCGCGCTTACTTCCGGCAAAAAATAATAATTTAACTGACAATTCAGCCCCCCATTAACAAATTATAGGCTCACATGTTTCATAACACCTGCCCGTAAAAAAACAAAGAGGCAAGTTTGAAAGCTTGAAATACATCTATATTTCGCAAGCTATGACTTTCAGTTCATGAAATAGCCGTAAGAGGTTAATGCGGCTGTCGCGCCGGTTGCTTGTGGGCAACCTGAAGGCGCATAAAAAAGAGAGTATCTGAAGCAAAAAAAGCCATCAATCTGCTGAGGAGTAAAAACGTAGGCCTCTGGGTGGTTGCATAGTGAGCAAACTAAAGCGCAAATAAAAAGAGGCCGTCAGCACTTAGTACTGCACATCGTAGGGCGGCAGCTCCGCTGCCATTGCCTGTGAGAGAGAGAAAACAAAACGAATATCGTTTTGTGACAATTCACACATCTATTCTTTCCGGGATCTCCTATTGTCAAATCATCAACAGCGCGGGGCAATAAAGCGAAGCGCAACTAAACAGCGCGGTTGCAAGTGGGCA
>JAEPQF010000037.1 GCA_017640685.1 Hyphomicrobiales bacterium | reverse complement strand
AACAAGCTTAAAAAAGGATTCCCTTTCCAGCGCGCCACTGGTGTTGAATACAACCAGAATAAAATCAGACTGACCAGATAAATAATGGCAAAGCTCATTCCAACTGATAAAGCCCAAGCACTTCTCCTGTTTCTGGATCAAAACAATGATGATTATCACCACCTGCTGCCCAATAGCGATCATCTTCATCAATATATATTTTCCAATAACCAGAATTGGAACCTGTTCCGTGTATCTTCCAAACCTCTTCTCCGGTAGAAGCAATGCGGCGTACGTTGTGCATTGCAAAAATAGCGTTTTGATTTAAACCATATTCTTCATTGTCTTCGTCCGGATCATAAAGAATTATCAAGTCATCCTTGTAAACTAAAGAGTCTATAATTTTCACAGGCGCTTCATAAATAGCTGACTTATTAAACAACACTTTTCTACCTTCAATCTTAAACATGATTTTTTCCTTTATGGTTCTGGGTCATTTTTCGGGAATTTGAAATTTTTCGGGTTGCCGATAATCTGCTCACCGCCACCAACAGTTTTACTAATTTTAACCATTCTGATATTTTTCGCTTTTTCCAAGCGCTCTCCTGTTTCATGATCTGTTTCCTGTCGATCCACCTGAAAAACGCCCTTACCTTTATCAGGATTCCAGGGTTTTGATGTGACCTCAGTTGTGCGGTCGGGTTCTACAGGTAAAGCGTATGTGGCTTGCACGGCTTTGACTTCAAATTCTTTAAGTACCTCACTGGAGGGCTTTCCGGTTTTTTTCTGGTAATCGCGAATATCCGCAAAGTATCCGCCTCGTTCTCTGGTTTTATCTTGTGTCCAAGCCCTGACAGCTTTCACACCACCTTCACGTTTTAGCATCCCTTCATAAACAGGCACGGACGTATCATGCGGCGGGATAAATTTTTTGTCCTTATTTTTGGGAATAGCGCGAAAGCCTTTCTCCGCCTCCAAATTCAAGGTTGCCGGATCATAACGAAATAGCGTTTGCACTGGATCGTAGTTTTCCGCGGTTTGTAGGGTTTGGGCAGCTTTTCTCGGATCTGTATAGCGAGGAAGGTCGTGACTGTATTTTTCAATGTTTGTGCCTTCCTTTGCCCGCATATGCTCAGGTATGGCTTCGCGTTTACGAGTGGCTTCTTCAACGGTACGTCTATGTAGTTTCTGTGGATAATTGCCGCGTTCATCAAGCTTTACACCTTGCTGCTCGAGAACTTTCCATTCCATTTTCTTCACCACAGGGTCAGGCTGCGGCGGAGGGTTGGGCGGATTTTGCTCAAAAGATTTCTTCTCGTTCACACTGCCTGCACGCGTGCTGAAACCACCGTACAAATCTGGCGCGATAATCCTTGCCATTATCTTGGCTCTCCGCTCATTAAGCCCTCATTAACAGGAAGATGCATGGCTAGGAGTTCTTCACGCGGTAAGGGCGGGAGCTTTCCAAATTCATTATACTTTTTTCGAATACGCCTTAATATAGGCTCAGATGGCTCAAACCCCATCTCGCGCAATGTTTTTAAACTATGTATCAATCCCATCATTTGACGCGCTCTTTCAAAAATAGGCAAAATAGATGCAATATCAGAATATCTCTCTGTGAGCTTCTCGACAACACGCCCTTGTTGAAAGGTTGTATCATTAAGCCCCACAAGTCTGTTTTCTTCACCGTTTTCTTCATCTTGTTCAACAATGTAGGAACCATCAACGCGCATTTTAACTTCATTGACCGCAACTTGAAATTTATCAACCGAACCGCTTCTATCAACATAAGAATGAATAGATATATGCTCTGGTTTTAGCATGACACGCTTAGAGCCACCTTGCCCAAAATGACCGCCCGTAAGAGCTATATCCTCAACAAGATCATTTGCGAATTCAGGCATTTGCGGATTAAGCGCTTCAGATGCCACGCCAATTTGAAATTCCCGCGGCCTCCAGCATAAAGAACCAATGAGATGATCTGTTACATACAATGTACGACCAAAATCAGTATACCCCAACCAATGTGGACTCCATAATTTATATTGAAATACGTTGTAAGGATCATCGTAATTATAATCCTTAGGGTCTTCGAGGCTCAGAGAGGGTTGGATAACACGCTCAGGATTGCCAAAACTTAACAAAAGCGCGACTTCAAAATCTTCTGCTGTCAGCATAGCAGGACGATCAGCAGCCATCACAAAATCAAATTCTATGCTACCGCCTTGTTCTGCTGATAAGCCTTTGAATGCAACAACACCAGCTTCGGGAACAAAAGACCCCGTATTTATCATATGGTGCTCAGAGACCTCTTCGCTTTCTGAAGGATTTTCCCATACGCCAAGCACAGGTAAGCCATTTGAACCGATTGGATTGTATTTAGGTCCTTCAGTCAGCGTGGAAGACAAAATTTGCTCTAAACTGTATCCGAGTCTTTTGGCCTGCGCTTCTTGCAACAAATTATGCCATAGATGCTTATCATTCCACCCTTCAGACCTTGCAAGATGATTTGTAAATTCTAAAAACGTGATAAAGACTTCATCGGCTAACATCTTATCATTTCGTACAGCGATAACAGCACCTTCTAAAACGCTTGTGTCTAAATATGCACGCTGAACAAACTCTCTTGCGCTGCCATAGGATGGATCGTTTTTCTGTTGAATTTCTTTCTCGATGACAGGACGAAAACTATCAACCTGTTCTTTAACAGTATGATGAACGTGACGATGGCTTGAAGTATTAACAGGGATGGAATTTAATATTTCCAATGCCTTTGTCAGATCGCAATCCATATCTAGGCCAAGATATTGGCGTTGCACATAATGCAAAAGTCCGTCAGCGTGATAAGGCACTTCTTCAAAATCAGGTTCATTAACATAGAGAAAATCGTAAACAACAGATATATCAAATTTCCATTCATTTTTTCCCTGAGCCAAAAGCCCTGCTGCTAATTTTATACCTTTAACACTTCCATTTTCAGCAGACTCGCAAACCAATTCATTAACCATTTTTGTAAACTCAGGGTGATCCGGGTTATTATACCTTGGATCGTTCTCCATATAAATTTCAGCCATCCATGCCGGTGCATCAATATGACCCGCCTGTCTGGCTTTATCGTACCAGTGGAGCGCTGCATCAAAATTTTTGCTACCATCAACACCGTTAAAATATCTTGCGGCAATATTGAAATTTGCATGCGTGTTACCAAGCTCAGCCGCTTTAAAATATAATCTATTCGAAATGGATGTATTGAAAATCGGATTATCAACTGCTTGATTGAAGCAATATCCCAAAAAGTTGACCCAATTTTCATCGATAAAATCTCGACTTGTATCAAAGCATATTAGAGCAGCTTCATAGTTAGGGCGTCTTAATTTAACAAACTCTACAGCCAGCCCGAATCGTCTTCCCTGTTCTCGTTCAGGCTTTGTTTCAAGCGCAGAAAAATATTGATCTTTAGAACCACTGTAAGGTTCTAAAATCCTAGACTGTTCCGCTTCAACTTCATCAAGTAATGCTTGATATTCAGAATCGATTTCGAAATTGAGACAGCTATCGCAATAAGCAGCAAATATCTGATCCGATAACAACAAAAAATCTAAAGGGAAAGAATCATAAGACACGATGAGCGATTTTAACAAACTCCACCGATTGACATGTTCGCCATTACCAATCGCCTGTTCAAGCCAGTAAAGAGCTTTATCATCATCTTGGGTGACACCTAGACCTTTTTTGTAAAATTCAGCAACTTTAACTTTTGAATAGTGTAATCCCGGCTGGCAAATAAAGCCCGGTGTTGCTGAAGCTAAGTAGCACCAATATGCCTTATCAAGGTCGTAAAAAGAAGAGTCCTCTGTTTCATATAACCGCCCAAAAAAATGCGTCCAGCCCCCTGATTTTCCATCGAAATTATCACTATCAAATAATATTAACGCTTCTTCAAAGCGCTTCGATTGATAAAAATGAAAAGCTTTTGTTTTCAACTCATCAGCTGTAAGATCACCTATCTGTAGATCTCTCGCAGCTAAATATTCCTCTCGAGTTTGTCCTTTTAAAACACGATTTTGATCTGAAATAATCGCACAAATAATCTTTTCGAATTTTTCTTCTAACTCGACCATAAAATACGTTATACAATTAAATTCAGAAGCATCAAGCGGTTAAATATTGTAATTTCAATTAAGGTATTAAAGAGAAAGTAAGCCGTTGTTCCGTTAAGAAAATTAACTCACTCGCTCGTAAGTTCTGCGAAGATTATGATATTATATTAGTTTACAGGCATCTCCTTCACATTTGTTCAGGCCGCGCTTTCGTGAACCGAGCCTGTAGTCTCGACCAAAGGCATCAATCGCTGATGTATCCTTAGGGCTTTGCCCTCGGCGCTCTTCATAAAAAATAGACGGTCTCCCGAGGCTCGCTGCGCTGCGCCCGCCGCCGATTTTTCATTCCGTTTGCACACCCACTGTTCAGCCACGAGGCAGGGTTGCATGAGCAACCCCTGTCCAACGGAAGGAACAAAAAATGAAAGATCAAGATGCAGATATTAGAATCTATGTAGCGTGTTTGGCCGCCTATAATAACAGTATATTACATGGTGTATGGATTGATGCCACTCAATCCGTTGATGAAATCCACAAAGACATTCAAGCTATGTTGAAAGCTTCGCCCATCGAGAATGCAGAAGAATTCGCCATTCATGATTATGAGGGATTTGAAGGTGTTGCCATCTCAGAATATTCAGGCATTGAAGAAGTTGCAGAGCTTGCCGAATTTATCGAGGAACATGGAGTACTGGGCGGTGAACTGATAGCGCATTTTAATGATTTAGATTATGCCCGTGAGACCATTGAAGCACATTATCACGGGGAGTATTCATCTTTGGCTGATTTTGCTCAAGAGCTTACAGAAGAAACCACACAAATCCCTGACAATTTAGCCTATTACATCGACTACGAAGCCATGGCACGGGATTTAGAAATCAATGACGTTCTTACCATCGAAACAAGTCATAACGAAGTCCACATATTTTGGAGGCATTAAGAAAGCCATCAAAAATTTGTGTCTAAAATCTAAGATATGGTAAAATCACGTTATGAGTTTTATACGGCAAGTGCCCCATTTATCTGAGACTAGCCCCGATGAATTTATCGGGCGCTATGTGACGAATGCACTTGGCGCTCAAGAGATTGTGGTCATGAAACAAATCCAGTGGGATTATCTGGATTGGCTCAAATCCAGAGGCGCACAAGTCGAAGAGTTCATAATCGCTTGCGACAAAAGAAATCCACATATGTCATTAAGCCTCGCGCTTGAACATGCTGTTTATCAAGCTTACCAAGAAAGAGAAGCGGAAGGGTATCCCCGTCCAGCTTGGCTAGAAACGCCAAATAAAGATTAGTCTTTTTTCATATTCAATACTTAAGTAATTCATGTTATGTAAAAATAATTCAAATACATAGCAAGGATTTCTTATGTCTGAAGAAGAATTGCCAGAGAATAACCAGCCCGATCAAGACGCTGAAACAAATCAAAAGAAACTACAAGATAATGATGCGCCGGAGTTAAAACCCGAGCATGTCGTCCGCAAAGATTTTGCACCGCGTGGCGCGGTTGGCATGTCCTACCCAGAGGCGGCACCCCGGTATTTCACCCCGTCTCATAACAGCCCTGATTATCAACCGCTAGAACCCTCTGAAACCCAGACGATAAAACCTGATAAAGATCATTCCGGAGAACTGCCCCTCATGATCGAAGGCGAAGTCTTTGCTGTCGAAACCGGGGATAAAGAAGTCGATGAATACACAGCCAAAAATCATACCATGGTGAGCAAGGAAGACTACGAAAACCTCAAACAAGACTCTGTCGAAGACATATTACGAAAAAACCGAGAACAACAAAATCGTGACCGTGATCGCTAAAGTTTTAAAGGGAGTAGAGCTTAAGTGTTTTCGTTTGGTAATTTTCTAAAATTTATCCTTGTGCTTGCCTTGGCTGGCGGAACGACGCAAGCTCCTGTTATCAGCGGCTTTGTTCCAAATTTTGGTGATGGAATTGCTGCTAGCATTTTTGCTTTTCTGATCCTGTTTATGCTGTGGTGGTTTGTGGTTAGCCAAACCATTAGCTTTTTCAGCTTTGCCTTTGGCGGTGGTGTCGGACGCTATCACACCACAAAGCTTTATCGCCGTTTGCAATGGCTTACCTTCATACTCTTTACGTTTATACCTGTTATAAGCCTTGCCATTCTCTTTTTAAATCTCACGCCTTTTTCCATTGAAACCGATGAATACCGCGCTCAATATGAGCGTGTTCAAAAAGAAAGGCTTGTAGCTGTCAAGCGAGCGCAGCTTAAAGCTATCGAAGAAGCCAAAAGACAAAGAAAATATCTTATCGCTAAGGCGCGGGCGAAACGAGAAAACCAAATAATCGGAGCCATCCAGACCCGCGAGAATAAAATCAAACAAGCCAAGGATAAAAGAAGAGCCGCAATTGAGACGGCTAAAGCCGAGCGACAAGCTAAGATCAATAAAGCTGAAAGCAAGCGACAAGCTAAAATCAATCAGGCCAAGCAGAAACGTCAAGTTAAGCAAGACAAAATAGACAACGATAAAAAGCTTTATAAAGCCGCGCAGAAAAAACGAGAAAAAAGCATCAATGCCGCTAAAGAAGAGCGGCTTAAGAAAATCAAATTTGAAGAAGATAAACGGGAAGCGGCGTATCAGAGAGCTATCAATCAACGGCAAGCGAAAATAGATGATGAATGGGGTTTGCTCGAGCAGAAAAAAGAACGACAACTTAAACCTGAACGGCGTTCGGTGCGTAATATTACAAGAGGATTTAATGGTAATAAGAACTTTATAAAAGGAAGTGTAAAAGACGTTCAGATTAGGGGTGCTGTTTCTGATCTTGCCCTTAGCATGGCTTCTTCAAGAGGTATGACCATAGGTTCTGCGTTCAATCAAAAACTCATGCAAGAGGTTTTCAATTATGATCGCTACCAAGGCTGGAGGCGTAGCTCTTGTAGCAATTTTGATCCTGAAAAATCTTTGATATGCAGTGTCATTCAAGAAATCGTATCCATCGGGAAAGGACAACCATCTAGATTTGTTAAAAAATCCACCCCACAATATGGACGACTCAATTTCTACCATTCATTTCGTATTCCACGTGCAGAAAGAGCAGAAGCCAATCTGAGGCGCGTGGAAGCCAAAATCAAACAAATTGAAGCGGCATATAAGGCAGAGTTACAAAGGATTGAAGCCAAATACCGTAAACCATTGCTTTCAGATTTCCCAGAAGTGGATTTATCAAGCTTCCCAGAAATCAAAGAGTCTGACTATCCTATCATCGATAAATCCAAATTTCCTCTTGCTCACAAACCGGATTTGCCACCGGTTGATGAAACACAGTTTCCTAAAGTCGATCTTTCACTTTTTCCCTCAGTAGATATGAGCAAGTTTCCGGCGGTTGATCTTGCGAAGTTTCCGCCAATAAAGAGAAGTGATTTTCCTGAAATCAGTGAAGCGGATTTTCCCCTTATTGATAAAGATGACTTTCCGCTTCGTGTCGATCAAAGCCCGGTCAACATCAAGGGCGGTGATTATATGGATCGTTTAGAGCCTACATTCAATCGCCATTTCTGGTGGTTTTTACCTTTGGTCTTTGCAGGGTGGGTGAGGACTTTGCTGAAACATCAGACGGCATTTTCATTTCTCTATTGCAAGGTTATGCGCTTTCTGGATGAAGGACGTTTCGGGTTTGGCGGCTCGGCGCGTTTTGCTTCCATGCTTGAAGAATGGGGCAAGCCTTATAAAAAGAACGCGCTTTATGTGGGGCGCTCACTCTTTAATCCCTTTAATGACATTGGCCTTGATGGAGAAGCGCATATGCTCACGGTGGCCGGGTCGCGTGGCGGTAAAGGTACCACCGCTATTATTCCCAATCTTTTGCTGTGGGAAGGCTCGGCTGTTGTTATTGATCCTAAAGGAACGAATGCCCATGTCACTGCCAATGCCCGCCGGGCAATGGGACAAGACGTTCACATTATTGATCCCTTTGGCATTGTCACAGAAGAGAGCGCCCGCTTTGATCCTCTTGCAACCATCAAAGATGGTGACAAGTTGGTTCGTGAGCGCATTACTTCAATATCTGACGCGCTTGTCATACCGGATGCCAACACCAAAGACCCGCATTGGGATGATGGCGCACGCACCATTATTTCCGGCCTTATTGCTCAGATCATTTCACAAGAAAAACACGATAAAAAAAATGAAGACAGCGAAGGCAAAGAGGAAAGCAAGAAAGAACCACCCAAACTTTATGAAATCCGTGATCTCATTTCTCAGCTTCCGCCACATCAAGATAAGATGTGGGCACAAATGTCTGAAAATATCACCGGCGGCGGACGTTTTGCCAAAGATGCAGCGATGCGTTACATCCGGGGGTCTCAAACCAATGAAATTTTAGGTCTGATGTCTAACGCAGACAAGCATACAGAATGGCTTTCAAGTCCTATCATGCGTGAAATTACATCAAACCCGACATTTGAAATCAGTGATATTAAAAAGCGTCCTACCACCATCTATCTTGTTATCCCGCCGCTTCAGCTTGAGCGACAAAGCCGTCTACTGCGTCTTTTTATCAATCTAGTGATTGACGCCATGGAACAGGGTGGGCGCTCAAAAATTCCTGTTCTCATGATTATGGATGAATTTTTAGCGCTTGGGAAAATGCCCGAAATCTCCGGCGCTTTTGCGACTATGGCGTCTTATAACCTTACACTCTGGCCATTTGTGCAGGAGCTTGGAAAACTAGAAGGGCTTTATGGTGAAAACTATAATTCCTTCATTGCCAACTCTCGCGCCATTCAAGTTTTTGCAGTCAGCGACCCTAAAACCAAAGAGTATATTTCTGATCGTCTCGGCTCCCGGCCTTTAAACGGTCTCGCAGACATTGCGAAATCAAATGACAATCTGCCTTTAAGAGCGCCCAATGATGTTGAGCTTGATCTCGCCACCTCAGAGCGGCGGCAATATATCATTGAAGCGGGAAAACCAGCCATGCTCATTGAGAAAGTGCCGTACTATAACAGCCGTCCTATAAGTTGGCTGAAAAACAAGAAAGGCCGCTTTGAAGGAAAATACGATCCTGATCCGGATTTTCCGAAGTCTATTAAAGAAAAGAAACAGCCGCATCCGTTCTTTCAAGAAAGATGGCTTGTGCAAAAGTTGAAGCAATCAAGGTTTGTGAGAAAAGCTAATGTTAAAATAAGGAAAGCAATTGCAAAGCATAAATCTTGATTTGCGATACGAATGACATACTAGTTTTATATTTTTCTACAAATGGGAGGAAATTTTAATGGTTGCTGATTTAGGTATAACCGTAGGTGAACTGAAAAGAGAACTTGAAATATTTGATGATGATAGCATCTTGCAAGCTGGGGGCTTAACCTTTTATAGACTCAAAAAAAGCGGTGAGAATTCAGTGCGGATCGAATTCAAAGAGCAAGTTTATAAAGATAGAAATGGAAAAATAATTGTTGAAGATGCGGAATGAGGTGATGCTTGCTAATACGTTGTAGTATTATAAGCGCCTATTCATTGTCACCGGATAAAAGATCAAGATAGCGTTTAAGCTCACGGCGTTCATGAAGCACTCTGACAATCAACAGATACTCGTCCTCAACACTGTAGAGGATAAAATGTTTTTTGTGATGATGTATGCGAACGGGCGGGTTAAATTCTTCTCTTTGCTTTGCTGCGCGTGGATGGTCACATAAAAATTCAAAGCAGCCTTCTAATGAGCGAAAATATGTAATCGCTTGCTCTTCGCCAAATTGCTCAAGCGTATAGGCGTAAATGCCGAGAATGTCTTCATCAGCTTTCGGAGTCTTCTTATAAATCATGAATTGTGAGCAGCTTTTTGTTTGGCCTCTTGCAAAAGTTCATCCATAGAGCGCTCACTAATGCCGCTTTCAATGCCTTCTGTAATGGCATTTTGAAGGAATTGGTGGGCATAGCTTTGATCGTGACGAATAAGATCACGAACATAGTCGCTGGCGCTCGCATATTTGCCGCTATCGATTTGTTCTTGTACCCAATCACGCATCGCATCGGGAAGTGAAATATTCATACTGGCCATTGTGATACCTCCATTTTTAATATGGCATAAATTGGCAAAAATTGCCAATATTATATTCAACGCTCATAACTCCATCTGTTCTCACGGTTTTGGCGGAGATAGTCCATAACATCTTGTTGTCGGTTGTCTCGTTCCTGCTCAAAAGCTTCTGCGCGTTCTTGCCTTGCTGGATCAAGATTTGCTTTCTGTTCTGGCTCTTGTGTTTGCTCTATCGCCATTTGCTTATGACGAGCACGGGAGAGCGTATTGTACATTTTCTCATTCGAAGAAAATTCTTCATCACTCACATAAAGCTTTGTCTCTTGTTTGTGCCGGGTCATAGCAACATAGGTGAGATGTCTGTCCATAGTCTGTGAAGCCAGTACATAGGATTTATCAACTGTCGCGCCTTGGCTCTTATGAATGGTCGTTGCATAGCCATGCTCAATGTCCTGATAATCTTTAATTGAGATTGTCATCTCATTCGGTTGGTCATGTTCACCTTTATCATCAAGCGCAATGGTTAGGCGGTGTTGATCGGTTTTAGTTACCGTGCCTAACATGCCGTTTTTCACGCCAGTTTCACGATCATTACGGGTAAAAAGCAATCGATCACCGGAAGCAAACTCGCGTTTTCCATGTGTGGTTTGATAGGTTATTCCATCCTCAAGCTCTCCGGTATCTTTTCGGGCTTCACGTATCATTTCATTGATGGCTTTCACATCGGCCTTGCGATGGGCGAGTGCGATTTGGGAGGCACGCCCCTCACAAGTCCAGTAGTCATTGAGATAATCACTGACCAGTCCTTGTATGGCTTCAACCTGCGTTTCGCTGTTATCAATTCTGCCATGGGTTTGATAGGCGTTAAGAGCATCTTGTGTTTTGCCCAATGCAAAATCTTGTGACGCTTGTTTTTGCCACCCCTCTTTTTGACGATGGACTTCATGCAGAGTTGCAGGTTTGTTATCTTTAGTAATACATCTAAAGGGCGCTCCGGCTTCTATGGGCTGCAATTGTTCAGAGTCACCTACCAGCACTAATTTTGCGCCTCTGTCTTTCACCTCTGTGATAAAACGCGCCATTTGTTTTGATCCGATCATTCCGGCTTCATCAATGACAAAGACATCACCTTTTTGAAGCTGGTTGCGCTCATGTTCCCACGCAAGCTCATAAGAGGCGAGCGTTTTTGACCCTATGCCCGATGATTGCTCAAGCCCTTTGGCGGCTTTGCCTGCAAGCGCTGCGCCAAAGACTCGGCGGCCTTCTGCTTCCCATGCATCACGCGCGGCAGCAAGAATGGTGCTTTTACCCGCCCCGGCGACACCAATGACGGAGGTGAGTTGTTTATCATCTGTTACATGGCGTATGGCGTCTCTTTGCTCTTCACTCAATGATACGCCTTCATTTTGTAAGGCTTTGTTTGCTGTGTTGATGGCAATCTCTTTATTTCGGATTGAAACTTCAAATCCACCAGATTGTGCCATATCTTTTGCATTGCTCATGAGGGTGGTTTCAAGGTCGATCATCTCCCGTGTGGAATAACGGGTTTTGAGTTTTGGATGATCTTCGTTGGGTGTTAGCCGGACGAGAGCATCCGAAGCCATCACTTTCTGATAGGCAGCTTGATAATCTTGCGGATCATCAATGTAACTATTGAGCGCTTTGGCGATGGAATGACGGGTAAAACTGGCTTCTTTCTTTGTTAAAAGAGATAAAACATGCTCCGGGTTTTGTTTAACTTTACGAGCAACTGGTGAGTCTTCATAAGTCTTTTCTAGTGCCGGACAATCACGTAATGCAATTTCTTGTGCCTGCTGCACATTTGGCAAGCCGTCCAGTTCACCTAAGCGGTCACGCACCTCTCGTGTTTTTATCCCAACATAACGAGCAACGGCGTAAACTTCTCCACGACTATCAACAGCTACAAAACCGCGTCGATCTCCACGGGCTAGAATATATCCCTGTTCTTTAAGAGCTGTTGCAAAGGTGTCTTTCGTGTCTGACCTAGCCCATGCATCTTGAAACACCTGTTTAATTTTATCGGCTTGTTTACCAGCGCGTTTGGCCTGTTGATGCTGTGCATGTGTATAGGTGAGCGGGTCACGATTTGCTCTATTTTTATAGCCCTTTGGTAATTCCCAGCCATTTTCAAGAAAGAGTTCCCTGCTAAAAGCAAACAGCTTAGTATGATCGTAAGGAATATGAATGGCCTTACCGTTCTCCGCATCAATTCGGCACCAGACCGCATGGGCATGTTTGCGGAGTTTGCCATCTCGCCCGCGTTTTTCATGAAAGACAATAACGCGCGGTTGTCCCATAAGGCCAAGGCGTTTCTCGGCACGGTCAATGACATCTTCAAATGCCTCAGTTGAAACCTCTGCACCTTTCGGCGGATTAAAGCTCAGAGAGTACATATGCTTTGAACATTTCGTTGCCCGGCTGACCGCATAGGATTCTTGTAAGGCCGTATGGAGGCTTTCACCCATGAAGCCCTTGATCTCATGGCAGATCACTTGCTCGTTTTCATCTTTGAGCAAGTGATCTGCCATCTCTTTATAGTTACCGCGTTGATTGCCAACCAAGATCACTCGTGCTTAGCCTCCAGCCCCAAAGCTTCAATCAAATCACGCCGGAGGCTGCAACAATCTGTATAAGCTTGACGTAATTGTTCTTCTTCATCTTCTGGAAGTGAGAGATGGTTCTCTTCAATGGCTTCAATCTGAGAGAGCAAATAACCTACAAGACCCGCCTGTGATAATTGCCGTAAAGCACGAGCGATAGCTTTATCTTTTTGAGTTGGTTCCTTGCACCTGCGTTTCGGCTTTGTGGGATTGTCAAAGAGCTTGGAGATCACATAGGCATTCAAAGACATGCCAACAGCATCACGTTCCAATTGCACGCGTTGTTCTTTTGACAAACGCACCGATAAGGGAGCCATGCGTTTTGGTTTAGGAGCATGCGCTGCTTTGAAATCTGATTGAATTTGAGAAGGCATTATTCGTCCTCCCCATCATTCAGAGTCTCTTGATATTTTTTATCAAGCTCCTCAAAATCTACAAATCTAAGATGGTCGTGCCAGTCCTCAAAAACCTCGAATAAGGTGTTCAAAGTTTCTTCTGAGGGTCGCACCATTTTATATATCTCACGGCTATTATTCGCTTCACTCATGCCTCCGATGGGGCGGCGCAATGCGCCGGCGACCTATCGGTCGTTGTGGTGCTTTGACTTTGAAGTTTTTCTGATGGTCGCACAACAGGCTAGCCTGTCTGTAATTATATTTTATGAAGAGCTAAGGCAATTGACGAGCTTCGGCTTTTTTTAGTTTACGCCTCTCTTTTATACTGCTGACTAGTCAGTTACATCATTCACAGCACACAAAATCTCCTACTTGCAATTTATTAACCCGTTTGTTACCTTCCTCCAACTTGGTGCTTGATCTTTGTGGATCGGGCTAAAAGGGAACCCGGTACGTTTTGTTATCTAACACTCAAATCCGGGGCTGTCCTCGCAACTGTATACGGTTGGCCTGCTCAATTGGACCACTGGCTAATTTTAGCTGGGAAGGTGAGCAAGTGGCTGAGAACCGTGAGCCAGAAGACCTGCCAAGTCCTATTAATTTTATCACGAGGGGCGGGTGAACCCCTTGAAGGAGTGATATATGCCTTTAGCTAACGGTTTTGCTCAAAATTCAAGCAATCGCGGTGACCTCACAACAATTAGTGTCTTTAATAGTCTTTTTCTGGTCGGGTTTATTATCGTTGGGATTTGGTCGCTTATTGCTGTGACGATCCTTGGTGTTTAATTTACTGCCGTTCGTTTTGCACTTTTCACAGTGTTTGTGCCGATAAACTCCCAAATTTTAGGATACATCATGCTACTTGAAGCCTCAGAGCTCGCGCTTGGTTATGCGGGTGAGCCGCTTATTCAGTCCGTTTCATTTCAGGTTGAGCCTGGAGACGTATTGGCTGTTGTTGGTCACAATGGGTCTGGTAAATCGACACTTGCTAAAACGCTTTTAGGTGTTATTCCGCCGCTTGGTGGGGCTTTGAATTGGCCGCAAAAAAGACCAAAAACAATTTCCTATCTTGGGCAACGGACTGAGTTTGATAGTCGTTTCCCCCTTCGCGTTCGAGATTTAGCGGCTATGGGAGCATGGCATGGACTTGGTTTTTTAGGACACCTTAAAAAGGGAAAAACTGGTGGGCGTGATCCGGTTCAAGAAGCGATGGAGCGGACCAATATTGCTCACATTGCAGATTATCCATTGCATGTTTTATCAGCTGGGCAATTGCAACGTGCTTTGTTTGCCAGGACTATGGTTCAAGATGCTCCGCTGATTTTGCTCGATGAACCTTTTACGGCTATTGACCAGACAACTGAAGCTCAACTTTTGGATTTAATCGATGATTGGGCCGCTGAGGACAGAGCTATTATTCTCGTATTACATGATCTTTCTGCGGTTCTTCAACATTGTAACAAAGCGCTTTTGCTTGGTAATGGCCGTGCGCTTTATGGTTCTCCTCGTGAGGTGTTAACGCCAGCTAACTTGGTTAGCCATGGTTATATCTCAGCCAGTCAAGCGACTTGGATGGAGGGTATGTATTCAGACAAATCCGATGAGCCTACGGGGCAAACAAAAGCGAAGGATTTGTCTAATGTTTGAGTGGCTAGATTATGAGTTTATGAAGCGGGCGCTTGTGGCAACGTCAATTTTAAGTTTCTCTGTTGCGCCCGTTGGGGCGTTTCTTGTGCTGCGGCGTTTGTCTCTTGCTGGAGAAGCTATGGCCCATGCGATCGTGCCAGGGATTGTGATTGCTTTTGTGATTGCAGGGCTATCCGTTTATTCCATGATTGTTGGTGGTTTGATTGCAGGGGTGAGTGTTGCGTTACTTACTAGTTTTGTAGCGCGAAAGACAATTATTAGAGAAGATGCTAGCCTTGCATCTTTATATCTTGTGGCGTTAGCACTTGGGATTTTTATTCTTTCTGCTTCAGGCTCTGCGGTTCCTCTTAAGAGCTTTCTTTTTGGCTCTATCCTTGGGATTGATGATGAGACCTTAATTTTGATTGGTGTGACGGCGACGATTACGCTCATTTCGTTTGCGCTAATTTTGCGCCCTTTAATTGTCTCAACAATTGATCCTGTTTTTTATGAAAGTCAGACGCAAAAGCCAGGGTTTATTGGCCAGTGGTTTATGTTTCTTGTGGTTTTAAATTTGATTGGTGCCTTTAAAGCGCTTGGTACGTTGATGGCGGTTGGGCTAATGATCTTGCCAGCTACAGCTGCGCGCTATTGGGTTTCAACCATTACCTCTTATTTATTGCTAACATTTTTATTGGCGCTCATAAGTTCATGGGCAGGGCTTATTATTTCTTTTTATGCTTCTGAAGTGCCTTCAGGGCCGGCCATTGTGCTTGTTGCAGGAGCGATTTTCATTTTCAGTCTGTTGTTTGGCCCGCAAGGGCTCAGGCTGTCAATACAGTCTCGTAAGGCTTCTTTGAAAACAAATCAGGAAACTCTTTCGAAAACTGTTACCAACTCCCCAGAGATCGCCGACTAGGCTTTCAATTTTAGAAAGGAACTTATTGATGAAACGTTTATTTACTCATTTGGCCGCATCTGCTGCCTTAATTGTAGTGCTTGTATCTCCGGCTCATGCTGAGAAACTTAAAGTGGTTGCGAGCTTTTCTATTCTTGGTGATATGGTTCAGCAAGTAACAGGCGATAAAGCTTCGGTGACGACTATTGTTGGCCCTGATGCTGATGCTCATGTTTATACGCCGAATGTAGATGATGCTAAGGCAGTGAAACAAGCTGATGTCATTTTTGTTAATGGTATTGGTTTTGAAACTTGGTCAAAAGCCTTGATTGATAATTCAGGTACAAAAGCCAAGGTGTTTGTTGCAACTGATGGTATTACGCCGCTGAAGGTTGAGGGTGAGGTTGACCCGCATGCTTGGAATTCACTAACTAATGGTGTTGTTTATATTCGTAATATTGAAAAAGCTTTGTCTAAAGTTGATGCGAAAAATGCAGCGACATATAAAGCCAATGCAGATGCTTATGTTGCCAAATTAGAAGCTTTGGATAAAAGCACAAAAACAGCTTTGTCTGCACTGCCAAAGGATCGCCGGACTGTTGTGACTGCGCATGATGCGTTTGGTTATTTAGCTAGCTCATATGGCTTGAAGTTTTTAGCTCCAGTTGGCATTGACACAGAAGCAGAGCCTTCAGCAAAAGACTTGGCTAAATTGATTGATCAATTAAAAGAAGAAAAGGTTGCAGGCCTTTTTGTTGAGAACATCACCAGCCCAGCTTTAGTGAAGCAAATTTCTAAAGAAACAGGCCTGAAGATTGGCGGGCGTTTGTTCTCAGATGCTCTATCTGAGAAGGGTGGACCAGCAACGAGCTATTTGGCTATGTTCAATCATAATTTGAAAGTTATTCTCGCAGCTCTTAAAGGTCAGAGCTAAGTTTAAGTCTTAATTTTTCAAAGTGGCAATCAGAGGAAATCTGGTTGCCATTTTTTATTTTTCCGCTCATTTTGTTTTTCCACTGGAAGTTGTGCCTCAGTCTGAATTTCTCGCCATTCCATTCTTTTTATTACTCTTAGCACTCGTTCTTATCATCTTTTTAGATTTTTCAATTTTCAGACTTAACTCAGTTATTATGTATTTTTTATGCAGCTTTAGTACTGTTTTGGTATTTGGGTAAGTCTTTGTTTACTCTATTGGGTTTGTATACTGATTAGTTACATTTCTAATTATGCATATAATTTAAGTGATGGATAAAAATAATGAAAAATTCGCCCTCTTTTTTCTCAAATCTCAAGAGACGTTCTCTCTCTTTTAAGATCAATTTGATCGTGCTTTTAGCTATGGTTGGGGTTTGCAGTTTGCTGATTGTAGCTTTGAATAATAGCTATAAGGACCTTTTAAATACGAAAAAAGGGGAGCTTAATCATCTTGTTTCTGTTGCTTTCAGCACAGTTGCTTCCTACCATCAAAGGGAACTGGCTGGCGAGTTTTCCCGTGAAGAAGCGCAAAAACGCGCTAAATTTGCGTTATCTCACTTTCGTTATCAGGGAGAAAATTACTTTTGGGTTACAGATAAATTTCCAAAAATGATTATGCATCCGATTAAACCTCATTTGGATGGCAAAGACCTGTCTGGCATTAAAGACCCGAATGGAACGAAGTTGTTTGTTGCGTTTGTTGATGCCACTAAAAAATCTGGTTCAGGCTATGTTGATTACATGTGGCCAAAGCCAGGGTATGAGGAACCGCTTGCTAAAATTGCCTATGTGAAGAATTTTACAGCTTGGGGCTGGGTGATTGGCACAGGGTCTTATATTGACGATATTGAAGCGCTTTATTGGTCAAATGTTATGTCATTACTTCTTGTCGCTTTTGCTATTTTTGTCATTGTTTTAACTGGCTCACTTCTTTTAGCTCGTTCAATTGTACGACCGATGAAAGATATGACATCTGCAATGCTGAAATTATCTAAAGGGGATGTCAATGTTCAAATTTCTTCTGAAGATCGTGGTGATGAAATTGGGCAAATGGGCCGCGCTCTAAAAGTTTTTCAGGAAAATGCAGTTGAGCGCATTAGACTTTCTGAAGAACAAGAAAATCAAAAATTAGCAGCAAGAAATGAACGCCGCGCCGCGTTTATGACAATGGCAGATCACTTTGACAAAGAAGTGCGTTCTATTGTTACTAGTGTTAGTAATTCGGCATTAAATTTGAAATCTATGTCAGAAGATGTTGCGGTGAGCACTGAAGAAAATGTAAATAGTGCTTCTGCGATTGCTAGTGCTATGGATACTACCAGCCAGAATGTTGAAACTGTTGCTCGTGCTTCTCAGGAAATGTCATCTTCTATTACTGAGATATCTGAACAGATGGTGCAATCAAATGAAGTATCGCAAGTTGCTGTTTCTGAAGTTAAGAAAGCAAATGAAGTGATTGAGGGCTTGTCTGAATCTTCTCAAGCGATTGGCAGTATTGTTCAACTTATCCAAGAAATTGCTGAGCAAACAAACTTACTTGCACTCAACGCAACGATTGAAGCAGCGCGAGCAGGTGACGCTGGTAAAGGCTTTGCTGTTGTTGCTTCTGAAGTGAAAGAATTGGCAACACAAACAGGTAAGGCAACAGAAGATATTTCAGGGCAAGTTGATCAGATCCAAGGATCAATTTCTAAAGCCGTTGTTGCGATTGATCATGTGAATAGTACCATTGAGAAGTTAAACTCTATCTCAGGCTCGATTGCAGCTGCTGTTGAAGAGCAGGGGTATGCTTCAGGGGAGATTAGCAGCAACATTGTTGAGACCTCTGATTTAACTAGAAAAGTTCATCATAATACAGCTGAGCTTAATGGAATTGCAGAGAGAAATGGTCAATCAGCGAATGGGATGATTAACGCTGTTTCTGAACTTAACCAAGAAGTTTTGAATTTGCAGACGCATGTTGATGATTTTGTTGGATCTATCCGTGCTCAAAATGGATAATACTACACGTTAAATTTCAGATATGTTATTTTTTGAGGAGGCCTCATGATAAATCATGAGACCTCTTTTTTTGCTTTCTTAAACGGATTTTTCCCAGATCGTCATTTGAGACAAGGTGTGTTGGTATTTCCTTGCGGTTTCTCTGATGACGAAAGGAATGTCTTTGGGCTCTTTTAGAAGAGAGAATTCTGGTGCGAGGTGATCGCTCAAGCCTTCTAGGGTTGTGTAATTTTCACCGGTGTCAGCTTTGTAGCCACCGATCCAATTTTCTTTTGGTGTGAACTCTTCAAGCCATGTGTAAGGGGAAGCGAGGACCAGCAAGCCGCCAGGGCGAATGCGTGATTTGATTAATTTCAAGAATTTGGCTGGGTCGTATAATCTATCGATTAAATTGCCTGCAAAGACAAGATCATAATCATTGAATTTTTCTACCAAATTACAAGCATCGCCTTGCATGAAGTAGATTTTATTTTTTACATCTTCATAGCGCTCAAAATTTTCAATTTTGATTTCTTTGTATGAGACAAGGTCACCTTGGTCCTGAATAACATAGCGCTGTGAACCGTTATTTTGCAGATTGGTTGGTGGTTCAATGAGGCGCACTGAGAAATCAACAGCATCGACATGATCAAAGAGTTTGGCGAGCTCAAAAGAAGAGCGGCCCGTGGCACAGCCAAGATCAAGAGCGCGTTCTCTTTTATAGTTTGAGTTATGCTCGAGAACGGTTTTGACTTCGTCAATACAGGTAACGGGGAAGTTCGGAACATCATAATATGTGTCGCCATAATGGAACTCGATATATTGAGAAACCATACTATCTGTTTCATAGATGTTCATGGTTTGTGGGCTGAGTTCTTCACCTTCAACATATCTCAAACCTGCATGTTGGAAGAAGTGACGACGGAATGCATAGCGACTGTCTTTAATGGCGTAATTGCCGGTTGAGACCCAGCACCCGCCTTTAAGCAGGTTATGCTTGCCATCAAAGGTTGGAGTTGAGAAATCATCATAAGCGGGGTGGACTTTGAAGCCATCAAACCCATCAATTGGGGTTTCACTCCATTGCCAGGCATTGCCGATGATGTCGAAGAAACCGCTTTCATGACCGTGTTTATTTACCGGGCAAGAGGACATAAAACCTTCAAGATTGATATTGCCGGGTGCTTCATCCCATGTGGTGAGGTCAGTTTGCTCCAGCTCGCGCAATTTATACCACTCGGCTTCCGTTGGCATTCTTATGCTTTTATCAGTTTGCTCTGATTTCCAATTACAAAAGGCTTTGGCTTCCAGGTAGTTAATATCCGCTGGCCAGTCCCACGGCATGGGGATGACTTCTAGCATGGTGCGGTATTGATAAGTGTCACCTTCTTTGAGCCAGTAAACAGGATGTTCGGCTTTTTTATAGTCAACCCAGCCCCAGCCTTCTTCATCCCAATAGGTTTTGTTCTGATAGCCGCCGGCTTCGATGAACTCTAAGAATTCTTGGTTAGAGACAAGATATTTAGAAGCTTTAAAAGAGGTTAGGTCATGTTGCTGAATGCCATATTCATTATCCCATCCGTAAAGGGCATTGCACTGGCCTTTGCCTAAGATGATTTTTCCGCCTTCAATAGGAAGAAGTTCATTTGAAGGCGCTTTATTAGTTTCTTTGCAAATATTTCCCCAATAGTTATGGGCTTTAACAAGATTTAGAGGAAGTTCGCGGATGAGAACTGAGGTGGTTTCTAAATGAATGCGCTCGTGCTCAATGCCCATCATGATGATCCACATGGGGCTATCCCAGGTGATAGGGAGTGTGAAGTCGACTGTTTTAATGAAGCGATCAACGATTTCTCTTGTCTTGTCGCGATGGCTTTTAACTTCGGCCGGAGTTGGCCAATCATAATTGGCCTCGTTTAAATCATCCCATGACATTTCATCAACACCAACAGCGAGCATGGATTCTAGTTTGGGATCTGCGCGCTCTGAAATGAAACCAGCGACATTAAGTTTGTTGATGAAGAATACGGACGTGTGGCCATAATAGAATATCAGAGGATGGCGGAGAGTGTTTGCTTTTGTATAAAATGCTTCTTCACCGTTGAGGCATTCGAAGATGCTTTCATATAGGGTAAAACTGGTGTGAAAATATTCTAGGATTTCTTGTCGCTTTGCTTCGACGTCGCCACTATCTAGTGTAATTGTTTTGAGGTTAATGGGCTTTTTGGTTGGCTCATTACTAGGTGAGGTGGACGCTTCTCTAAGCATTTGAGACATCTCCGTTAGATTTTGTTTTGAAATAATATTCAATATAGTTTCATGAAACGGGATGACCACTCTAGTTGGATCACAATCTTGTTACATTGAATTTACCCGTTCGTATGAGACTTTACTATAGCAAGTGACTTTCTTTTTTCTAGTGCTCTTTGTTATTTTTTATGAATTAATCTGGGATGTATGACTGGGTATCTTTTACGCAGCTTAAAGCAAACATGGAGCGTGTTTCCCTGATGCTTTCTATTTTATAGAGTTTTTCCATGAGAAATTTCTGATATTCTTCTGTTCCGTTCACTGCGATTTTTAAAAAATAATCATATTTCCCTGATGTTAGAAATGCTTCGAGGACTTCTGGCATTTTTTTTATTTCATTTGCAAAATCCTCAATGGCGCCTTCAATTTGTTTGTCCAAGGTGATTTCAAGTAAGATAATTTCAGCGGCGCCAAGCTTTTTGTTATCTAAGACGGTTGTGTAACCCTTTATAATTCCTTCTTTTTCTAATCTTTTGACCCGTTGCCAACAAGGACTTGCAGAGAGGCCCGCTATTTCAGCCAGTTGATTGCTGGTTAAGCGCGCATCTTCAACAAGGGCTTTTAGAAGTTTTTTGTCAATTTGATCGAGTGGTTTTGGCATGGTTTTTCTCTGATTTACGTAACATTTTTTTTCAGTAAAATTATTTGAATTTTTGCTATTTGGCAAAATATTTATTCATCAATTATTAAATATGCCAGGTAAAAAAGATGCTAATTTTGCCATTTTTCGTTTAAAATTCTAATAAAAACATATTGGTCTTTTGATCTAATTTTTAGTTTTCGTTCGAGGCCAGAGATAATAAAATTAAGCGGAGGAAAATTATGGCGGACCTGGCACTTTCTTCACCTGAGATAGCCCCACTCAAACTTCATGTTCCTGAGCCTGGGTGCCGGCCAGGAGAGACGCCCGATTTTTCCGATTTTGAAATTCCCCGCGCTGGGGCGGTTCCGAAACCCGCAATAGATGCTAGCGCTGATGATATGCTTGATCTGGCATTTTCAATCATTCGCGTTTTGAACAAGGATGGTGAAGCGGTTGGCCCTTGGGTTGATGATTTGTCGCCTGATGATTTGAAACTTGGGCTTCGTCATATGATGTTGCTTCGTGCTTATGATACTCGGATGATGACAGCACAAAGACAAGGCAAGACAAGTTTCTTTATGCAGCACCGAGGTGAAGAGGCTGTTTCTTGTGCGTTTCAGGTTGCCTTGAAAAAGGGAGATATGAATTTCCCGACTTACCGGCAAGCAGGTTTGTTAATTGCGGGTGGGTACCCAATGGAAAAGATGATGAACCAGATCTATTCCAATGAGGCTGACCCGCTGCATGGTCGGCAGATGCCTGTTTTATTTTCTGCTAAAGAGTATGGTTTTTTTTCAATTTCAGGAAATTTAGGTACGCAATATATCCAAGCGGTTGGCTGGGCGATGGCGTCTGCTATTCGTCATGATAATAAGATTGCCGCAGCTTGGGTTGGTGATGGTGGAACTGCTGAGGGCGATATTCATTCAGCGATGGTTTTTGCCTCGACCTATAAAGCGCCGATTGTGATGAATATTGTCAATAACCAATGGGCGATTTCGACGTTTCAAGGCATTGCCCGTGGCGGGGCTGGGACATTTGCTTCTCGTGGGCATGGGTTTGGTATTCCTTCTGTTCGGGTTGATGGCAATGATTACCTCGCTGTTTATGCGGTTGCGAAATGGGCGGTGCTTCGGGCGCGCAATGGTTTTGGGCCAACAATAATTGAATATGTCACCTATCGTGCTGGTGGGCATTCGAGCTCGGATGATCCATCAGCTTATCGGGGGAGTGCTGAAGGAGCGGCGTGGCCGCTTGGGGACCCGATTGAACGATTGAAACAACATCTCATTAGATTGGATGCTTGGAGTGAAGAGCGACATGTGCAGGCCGAAGCTGAAGTGATGGATGAAGTGAAGAGCATCCAAAAACAGGCGGAGGCCATTGGAACCCTGACCTCTGGTCATCCGCCATCTGGGCGTGACATGTTTGAAGGAGTTTATGAGACCATGCCGCCGCATTTGCTTCGTCAACGTAGAGAAGCGGGGTACTAATCATGACGCAAATGACGATGATTTCTGCTATTCAAAACGCTCATGATTTGGCCATGGAAAAAGATGACCGTGTGGTGGTGTTTGGCGAAGATGTTGGTTTTTTTGGTGGTGTGTTTCGCTGCACCGCAGGCTTGCAGGAAAAATACGGGAAAAACCGTTGTTTTGATGCGCCGATTAGTGAGAACGGTATTGTTGGTAGTGCGATCGGCATGGCTGCCTATGGTTTGAAACCCGTGATTGAAATTCAATTTGCTGACTATATGTACCCGGCTTATGACCAGATTGTTAGTGAGGCTGCTCGTATTCGTCATCGCTCGAACGCTGATTTTACTTGCCCCATGGTGATCCGCATGCCGTGTGGGGGCGGAATTTTTGGTGGGCAAACTCATAGCCAAAGCCCGGAGGCTTTATTCACTCATGTTGCTGGTTTGAAAACTGTGATGCCATCCAATCCTATTGATGCGAAGGGGTTGCTCTTAGCTGCTATTGAAGACCCTGACCCGGTTGTGTTTCTTGAGCCGAAACGACTTTATAATGGGCCGTTTGATGGGCATCATGAAAAACCGATTGTTTCATGGAGTAAGCATGAGCTTGGTGTGGTTGAGGATGATTATTACATCACCCCGCTTGGAACAGCTGCAGTTAAGCGCTCTGGTGAGGCGGTTACTATTCTTAGTTATGGAACGATGGTTTATGTGGCAGAGGCTGCTGTTGAGGAAACGGGTGTTGATGCTGAGATCATTGATTTGCGAACACTTGTTCCGCTTGATTTAGAAACGATTGCAACTTCCATTAAAAAAACAGGGCGCTGTGTCATTGTGCATGAAGCGACGAAAACTTCAGGCTTTGGTGCTGAATTAGCAGCATTGGTGCAGGAGGATTTGTTCTATCATTTAGAAGCGCCCGTTGCTCGTGTGACAGGGTGGGACACACCATACCCGCACGCGCAAGAGTGGGATTATTTCCCAAGCCCGCAAAGACTGGGTGAAAAAATCATTGAGACTTTGGAGGGCTGATCACATGAGTTTGCATACGATATTGTTACCTGATGTTGGTGAAGGTATTGCTGAGGCGGAGCTGGTTGAATGGTCCGTTGCTGTTGGTGATAAGGTGGTTGAAGATGATGTGCTTGCGATTGTTATGACTGACAAAGCTGCGATTGAAGTTCCTTCTAGCGTAACGGGTAAAGTGCTTTCTCTTGGCGGTGATATTGGTGAGGTGATTGCCATTGGGTCTCCCTTGGTTGAGATTGAAATTGAGGGCGACAGTGAAGCTGAATCCTTTGAGGCACATGACGGCGCTGCTCAAAGTGAAGAAATTGCAACAGATAAAGACGATGTTGTTGAAGCGGAATTGAATGGTCATACAACCTTGCTCGTGCGTGAGGATGTTGCTGTGGTACCAACTGTTGTTGAGGAAGAGCAGGTTTTAAAACATTCTCGAGTAGACAAAGACGCTGGTTTTAATAAAGCGAGTGTTACCTCATCTCGCAAAGATAAAGTTTTAGCGTCTCCAGCTGTGCGGGCGCGGGCGAAGCGGCTTGCTATTGATTTAAGTGCTGTGCCTGGGTTTGGAGAATTCGGGCGCATTCGGCATGAGGACTTGGATGATTATTTGCTTGGCCGTAAAGACTTGAAAAGTAAACCTCACACTTCAGAACGATCATTTGAGGGAGAGACAAAGTTTGTGGGAGAGAATAGGGAAGAGGGTGAGGTTAGGGAAGTAAAAGTTATTGGTATGCGCCGGAAGATTGCTGAGCAAATGGCGCTTTCAAAATCACGGATCCCTCATATCACTTTGGTTGAGGAAATTGATGTTACTCCTTTAGAAGAATTTCGCACGGCTTTGAATGAGAAATATGCTGATATTCGACCGAAACTAACTTTGCTCCCCTTTCTTATGAAGGCCATGGTTGAAGCTCTAAAAGAGTTTCCTGACTTTAATGCTCATTATGATGATGAGAAAGGTGTTGTTCGCCAACATTCTACCATCTCAATTGGAATGGCAGCTCAGACAGATAATGGGCTTATGGTGCCTGTTGTGAAAGATGTGGCAGCTCGCTCGCTTTGGAATTGTGCTGAGGAGATCACCAGGCTTTCTTCACTTGCGCGAGCTGGGAAAATTGTCACAGAAGATTTAGGAGGTGGGACTATTACCCTTTCTTCACTTGGACCGCTTGGCGGGGTTGTTTCAACTCCAATTATTAATCACCCCGAAGTGGCTATTGTTGGCGTGAATAAAATTGCAACGCGCCCCTATTGGGATGGTGGAAGGTTTCAGCCGCGAAAGATGATGAATTTATCCTCTGGGTTTGATCATCGGATTATTGATGGGTTTGATGCGGCACAATTTGTTCAGAAAATCAAAGCAACTTTAGAAGCGCCATATTCTCTTGTTGATTAAGAGATTTTTTTAAGCGCTCATGAATGTGTCGATACGGCTTGAGACTTTCTCATAGTCTGAGTAGCCGGATGCAACGAGAGAAGCGCTTTCATCTTTTATGAGTAATAGGGTTGGGAAGCCTTGCACGCCAATTTGTTGTACGGTTCCAAACTCATGAAAGATTTTTTGTTTTGCATTGTCTGAGGTGAATTCTTTCATAAAGCTTTCTGTTTCAATACCAAAATTATCAGCTTGTTTTTTGATGACATCGTCAGTTGTGATGATGTTGCCCTCAGCATAATAAGCTTTTTGTAAATGGTTGAAAAAGTGCAGAGCTTTGGCGCTTCCCTCTAATTCTCTTGCAGTTGCGACCGCGCGGCATGCGGGTTCTGTATTATAAATCCAACCAAGTTGGTCGAGGATGGAGTGGTCGAACTTTTGACCTGACCTTTTGTTGACTTCCGTCCAATGATGGAGAAGGAAGTCTTTCATTTTTTCGTCGACTTTAACTTCGTTTGTTGGTCTCAGGCCACCAAGGAGAATTTCAAAATCTAATTTATCTTGATAATTTTCCAATAGTTCAGAAATGACATTTGCAAAGCCCCAGCACCATGAGCACATTGGGTCTCCGACATAGAGTAATTTAGCTTTTGTCATGTTTGAACTTTCAGGTGAAGGGGATTGCTTTGTCTCATTACATTATCAGAGGCTATAGATATTTAAAATGTCTGTTCACAAAGAAGTTAAATCATTTATATAGTTTAGTTTGTTGTTTGATTTGTTTTTTAAGGGATCTCAAAATCGACAAATAGCATAGTTAGTTAAACAGCAAATATCGTTTTTATTAAACGTCTCTATTAACCTTCATTATAGGATTGAATTTATGGTTTCTTTGTTTGGCATTGGGGGGCAGCCAAAGCTGCGTCCATTTAAAGTGACTGATATGATGCATGTGCTTGATATTATTGAGCAGCATGATGAGGATGATGCAGAAGAAGCTTATCAGAATTTTCAAGAAAGCCATGAGGGGATGTTTGTTCTCACTAAAGGGGGCAAAATTATTGGAGTGACCGGTGCTGATGCTGATGATCATGTTGATGGGATTTGTTGGCTTTCCTGGACTTATGTGCATGAAGATTATCAGGGGCAAGGTTTTGGTCGGATGATGTTCGATCAGTTGCGTGGTATGCTAGAGGATGGTGGTGTGCGCCGCCTATTTATCTCGACCAGTGATTATATGGAAGATGGAGTTGATTTATACGCCAAGGCTAAGGCTTTTTATCAGGCCATGGGCGCGCAGCTAGAGCTGAAAATTAATGATTATCATGACAAAGGAGAGACCCGGTTTATCTATGGTCTTGATGTGCCGGTTTTAGATTTTGAAAGCACTCCTCCAGAAGCTGCCTCGAGTAATGATAATGCGGGACGTATTTATTTTACTGGAATGGATTCATTGCCCGAAAGCAAGGGTGGTTTTGGCTTGAATTGGGTTGAAGATGTTGAGGGTGAGGCTGGAGATGAAAAAGTGCCTCTTGAAACTTTGAAAATGGCAGCTGTTCAACAGGGAGCAAGATTTTTGGTGGCAGCGCCGCCTTCAGTTTTTGAAGCAAGTATTGAGCAAAATTTAAAAGAGAATGGATTTCAAAAGGTTGGCAAGCTTAAAGATTATTATGAAAAGTCGATTGATCAAGTCTATTGGGTTTGTTTTTTATAAATCTTAGAATTTAGAGTTTGGGGGTAATTTTCTAAGCTCTGTGATTATAAGTTAGATATGTAGTATAGCGGTAATCTTATATTATTGAATTTAACAAATTTTTGTCTAATTTCAGTGATTATTAGCTTTTTTATTGGATTAAGTTTGAGTATAAACTTAACTAGGATTGATTTTTAACGGGTTGGAAATTCTTATCATTCGGGGGAAAAATATGCGTCCTTTTGTTACGCTTGTTGCCGTATTATCTTTGGTTGTTAATTTAGCTGCTTGTGGGTCTAGCACTCCTGGCCCAGATCTTTCGCAAGTTCTTAAGAGAACTGTTGCAGCGATGTCTGCAATGGAAAAGAAGCTTAAAGAAGACAATATCAATAAAATTGAACCACAACATATGACATTGCTTACATCGTTTATGCAGCATGTCATGAACCTTCAACCAGCTTTCTATAAATCTAAAATCGCTGTTAATTTAGAAAAAGATGCATCTTATTCAGGCTATAGCGACACAAATGCTAATGGCAAGGTTGATGATGGTGAAAAGAAGATTTTTAAAGTTGAGATTGATCAGGTGAATAACCGTATTCTTGCAACTGATACGTCTGGCACAACAACATCTCACAGTTTTTCAGGGACGGGTCTTTTGGCTGGTTTGTTGATTGGTAGTTTGCTTAACCGCCAACGGGCTGCTGGTGTTAATCCTAATTCTTTCAATAACCGTAAAGTTACACCGGCTTCTAAATATTCAAGCTCTCGCTCGAAAGCGCGCTCTGGTGGTGTTTTCCGTGGCAAGTAAGATTATTGGAAGTAAAATTAGTTGATCTGATTTTTTAATTTTATAGCCTCCTTTTTCTTAAAAAGGGGGCTATATTTTTGAGTGCTAAAATTACCTGACAAAAAAAGAGAAAAAAATGGACTCCACAAAAGCTGAGTATGAGGATGAAGGATTGTATCGGGATTTGCCGCCGGCTAAAGCGTTTATCCTTTTACTTTCGATTTCTATTGTTGCCCTCTGCGGTATTGTATATGAGCTGATCATCGGCACAGTTTCCAGCTATCTTCTAGGGAATAGTGTTTATCAATTTTCACTCACCATTGGTTTCTTTATGTTTGCCATGGGGGTGGGGTCTTATTTAAGTAAGTTCATTCGCTCGAATTTAATTGAGAATTTTATTTATGTTGAAATTGTTTTGGCATTGATTGGTGGGGTTTGTTCGCTTTCTCTTTTTATGACATTTCCGTTTGCGCCTTTTCTTTATAAGTTTGTGATGTTCTTTTTCATCTTCACGATAGGTATGTTGGTGGGGCTGGAAATTCCGCTTTTAACACGGGTGTTGTCGCAAGTTAGTGGAACGCGTCGTTCTATCGCGAATGTGATGTCACTAGATTATATCGGCGCGCTTATTGGCTCTGTTGCTTTTCCATTGATGTTATTACCGAGCCTGGGGCTTATTCGTGCGTCTTTTGCGATTGGCTTGATTAATGTTTTTGTGGCGCTTTTGAATATTTTTTATCTGAAAGATTATTTGAGAAACTTTAAGTGGTTCCTTTTTCTAGCTGGGTCTATTTTTGTAACGTTACTGATTTTTGTTTTGCTTGGCTCACGCATCACTAGTTTTGCGCAGCATCATCTTTATTTTGATGAAGTGATTTGGCGCAAACAAACGCCTTATCAAAATTTGGTTGTTACAAGAGATTGGCAAAAAAAGGATTTGCGACTTTTCATTGATGGGCACATTCAATTTTCAGGGACAGATGAGCATCGCTATCATGAAGCACTTATTCATCCTGTGATGAGTTATAAGGAGCCGGCTAAATCTGTTCTTGTGATGGGTGGCGGTGATGGATTGGCGGTTCGTGAATTGCTTAAGCATCCTTCAGTTGAGCATATCGATTTGGTCGATATTGATCCTGATATGACAAAGCTTGGGAAATCTTTTGCGCCATTAAAACGATTAAATGAAGATAGTTTGGCTGATAAGCGCGTGCATATTCATAATGTGGATGGCTTTGTGTTTATCAAACAAAAGGGACGTCTATATGATCGTGTCATTCTTGATTTTCCTGATCCGCATAATGAGGCCATATCGAAGCTTTACTCTGTAGAGTTTTATACGATGGTGAAACGGCGGATGGCTGAGGGGGGTGTTCTTGTTTCTCAATCTTCATCTCCTTTTTTTGCGCGTAAAACCTATTGGTCTGTTGGAGACACCTTAGATGCTGTTTTTGCTGAGCGGGTGAGTTATAATATTGCCATCCCAGCATTTGGTATTTGGGGCTTTCACATGGCTGAAAAAGATGCGTCTTCTGAACCAGGGACCATTGTTTCTGATACGAGATATATCACTGATGATGTGTTTCGGGCAGCGCAGGTTTTTGGAAAAGATATTTCTTCGCTGAAATTGAATAAAGTTAACTCGATTTTTGAGCCTGTGCTCTATCAGCTTTATTTAGATGATTTAAATGGCAAATTGGCTGTTGAAGCGCCAAAATTATGATTTTGTTTGTTTTTTAAGTTTGCTGTTGTTCCTTCCTGAATTTTTCCAGTTTATTTTTCTATTCTTTTCAATGGTTTGTTTGCTTTTTTGAGATTTTAATCCTGTTGTCTGGGCATAAGATATCAACAGGGGCTGAAATTTTAACTTGCTGTTAGTATATCTTATGTATATACATTAGCTATCCAAAGCATAGCTAATGCAAAGCGGGTGAAAGCATGTCTGAAAAAAAAGTACGAAAGAAAAAAAATCCAAAAGATAGCCAATTGGTTATCAGGGTTAATCGTGCTGACAGGGATGAATTCGTTGAGTTATGCGAGGATTTGGAAAGTAGTGCGGCACGAGAAATTAGGAAGTTC
>JAEPQF010000036.1 GCA_017640685.1 Hyphomicrobiales bacterium | reverse complement strand
TTTCACAGCCGCGATAGAAAACGCAAAAAAGAAGCTAAAAGCCGATAAGCTTTTGATAATAATAAGTAAAAAATATCCAATTGGCTTCATGGATTAAGCCTCAAAAGAAAAAGTATGACAAATATAATTTTTATCATATATGATGATTGATTGATAATATCATACATTTTCTTTGCTTGTGAAGTCAATTGATTTTAACAAATGAGAAATTAGATAATGGGAAAATTCAATCAAGGCTGGTGAGATTGAAAAAACCTAATTAAGCTTCTTAAATCTTTAGCGATACTACAAAATCTGATGAAAGAGACTTTAATAAATGCAGCGCGTGACCATCACCATAGATTCTGATTTGCTAAATCAACTAGATCGTTTCATGAATGAGAAAAATTATGCAAATCGGTCTGAAGCGATCAGAGACATAACTCGTGATCGCTTAGAGGCAGAGCGCTTAGAAAGCAACGTAACCAGTAAAAGCTGCATTGCAACATTGTCTTACCTTTACGATTTTGAAGAAAGAGAACTATCTAAGAGGCTAGCAAAAATTCATCACGGTTCCTACAACCTTCATCAGAACACGATGCAAGTCTACATCGATGAGAAAACCTGTTATGAAACGGTGATTTTAAAAGGGAGCGTCCAGCAAGTAAAAGATCTCGCAAATTCAATCATCGCTGAGCGTGGCATTCGTCATGGCACATTTGAAATAACGCCCGTTGAGTTTCCTGACAGTTCAAAAACAAGTCAACAAGATCATAACCAAGAAGAAAAAACACATAGCCACGAACATACCCACGAACATAAACATGTTCACAGCCATGAACACACGCACAGTCATGAACATTGGCACACTCATAAAGATGGCACATACCATTGCCACCCTCATGAGCATACCCACAGTCACCCTCACGAGCATGTTCACGAACATGGCCATACCCACACTCATTCACACGCACACAAAGACCATCACACCCATGACCATGATGGCGATCATATCCATGATTTCAGAGCGCATGACCATGATCATATCGGCGAAGATCACGGTCCTCATACCCACGATCACCCGGGGCATGAAGCCGAGCTTCATGATGATCATAATCACTAAATTTTAGCGCCAGAAAGTGATTAGCTCTTCCATATTGGATAGCAAGGAACCAACATGGAAGAGCTGATATTTTATTTTGAAATATGAGCTAAATAATGAAGAATAAAATCTTGCTCAGTTTTATCAGTCACACCAATATGGCGCATCCGAGTGCCAGGCATCACAGATTTATTATCTTTAATCCATTCACGTAAATTTTCATTTGTCCAAATAATACCTGAATTTTTTAAAGCATCTGAATAATTAAATCCAATCACTGAACCAGCCTTACGGCCAATAATATTTTTCAATGGAGGGCCATATGAAGGGTGCTTCATATCGTTTGAATGACAAACTCTACAACGATGTTGAAACATAACTTCACCAGCCTTCACCACAGCCTCTTGACCAGCTTTGGTCATTTCGGCATGACCTGTTGTTGATGAGCATAATAACCCAAGTAAACCAACAGTTATAACTTGAAACAGCTTAAATATTTTTTTCATAAATTTCACCTCTGGGGAATTTGAATTAGTCACCCAATCATCCGTTAACTCATTGTAAGTCATATCAATTTTGACTTTTGAGATAAAATGTAAATTGAAAATGCAAAAGAAACAGATGAGTAAGGTGACAAGGAAAGCTTAGGTGAAAGGCAAAGAGGTAAACTTTAATATAAATCAAAAAATCCAAAAGGTTCGACTAAAGCCGAAACAATAAAAGCCGTTAGATAGAATGTAATTTTGAAAAGAGAAAAATAGATTAAAGCAGTGCCGCAGATTTCAAATTTTCAGTATCAAGAAACTCAACCAAATTTGTTGTTTCATGATGAATATAGTCAGGTAAATTTTCCCAATTGAGGCGTTCCCTTTGGGCAGGGTGATCTTCATAAGAAGAATGAACCAAAACGGTAGACATACCAAGCTCATGGGGCACTTTTAAATTAGGATGCAAATCTTCAAACATGATTGAATTTTGCGGCGGCACATTATGATGCTTTAGAAATTGATCATAAGCTGGCTTATTGGGCTTTGGTGTAAATTCAGCCGCTGCAATATCAAAAATTCCATCAAACACATCAAGTATACCAAGGGCTGCGGCAACATTTTCGCCGTGCGCAGCTGAGCCATTTGTGAATATAAATTTTCGCCCTGGTAACGCTGATAGCGCTGAGTTCAACTCCGGCAAATCCGGCAAAACTGAATGGTCAATGTCGTGCACATAGTCTAAATAAATATGCGGATCAAGCTGATGCTCTCTCATCAATCCATTCAAAGTCGTGCCATAGCGAAAGTAATAATCTTTTTGAACTTTGCGCGCCTGAGTGCGGTCGACATCAAGAAGGTCTGCGATAAAGCTCCCCATGCGTTCATCAATTTGCGCAAAGAGATTACACTCCGCAGGATAGAGCGTGTTATCAAGATCAAATATCCAGTTCTGAATGACAGTCGCTTTTGAATTGTTCATTGAGAAATAAATCACTTTCCTTCAAAGCAGGCCCCCAATTCGAAGAAAAAATACTCCGAATATTATTCACATCAGAAATACCAATTCTCTGGCTTAATAGGAGTTCAACCTGTGTAACCACATTTGATAGATCATTGATAAGCTGCCAGCCAGCATCTGTAAAGGCAATCTGTTTTTGATTGTCATTCAAAGGCGCGCGCACAATACGAACAAATCCAAGCGTTTCAAGGTGGTTCGTCCTTTCACTAGTAAAGGCGATATCCCAAGAGAGCCTAGCTGCTAAATCTTCAATGGTAATATGTCCATTATCAAGAACGGTAATAAGAGCAAAGTCTTGATAGTCTAGCATTTGATAGCCAAGACCAGACATCATATTCGAGCATGATTGAGCCATCCAGCGAGATGCGCTAAAGAGTTGAGATTTTAGGTTATGTGGCTTTGAGGGAGGCACCCCTTCAACCGGCTTACTCATATAATTCATGTAACAAACCCAATATTTAAACGACTGCATAAATCCATCTTACAAATCTCTAAATATAATATTTTTAGAGAAATTCTAAGAACTATGCAGATCGTATAAGTGTTGTAAAAGGATTTGTACAGAAATTTCAGCAATTTCCGACAATACTAGTCAAGTATAGAGGTCATTAATATCAATGGGTTAACGGCTTTGATGCTCTGCAATGCGACCAAGCAATGCAAGGCATTTCAAAAGCTCAGAACGTTCAATAAATTCATTTGGTTTGTGGGCTTGTTCAATATTACCAGGCCCGCAAATAACACTATGAGCACCCTGGTTTTCAAATAAGCCAGCTTCTGTGGCGTATGAAACAGCAAAACTTTCATTCTGGCTTGCCAACTTCATGCCTAAATTTATTGTCGATGGGGAGGAAGCAAGTCCCGGTACAGACGTTATTTGTTCAGTGATAATATCCGTATCGCTTGAAATAGCCTTCATAGGAGGAAGTATTTTTTCCCTCGCATATGACATCATATCTTGAGCTATTTGAGATCCATCAAAATCAGGAAGGGCACGCACTTCCCATAAAAATTCACACGTTTTTGCAACAATATTCCGCGCTGTTCCCCCCTCAATGCGACCAACATGAACTGTTGAAAAAGGAGGGTCAAAACGGGTGTCATTTTGTGTGAGCTGAATAGTTTGTTGAGTTTCATTTAAATGAGTGATTAATTTTGCAGCAAACTCAATGGCACTAACTCCTTGATGCAAAAGACTAGAATGCGCCTCATGTCCAATAATGCGCGTGATATAGCTGGTGATGCTTTTATGGGCTTCAACAACTTGGCAGTTAGAAGGTTCCCCAACAACAACAAGAGAGGGCATGGGTAAATCAGCTCCCATGCGTTTAATCATCGGGCGCACACCTGTGCAGCCAACTTCTTCATCATAAGAAAAAATAAGATAAATGGGGTGTTTAAGGTTGGCCTCCTGAAAAATGGGAAGCGCAGCCAACATACAGGCCAAAAACCCTTTCATATCTGTTGTGCCTCGACCAAAAAGTTTGTCACCCTTTTTCGTCAAGGTAAAAGGGTCTGTTTGCCACTCTTGACCCTCCACGGGCACAACATCCGTATGCCCTGAAAGCCCAATACCGCCAGTCCCCTCAGGGCCAATAGTGGCAAACAAGGAAGTTTTGTCTCCTGTTTCATTTGGCACAAGACTGTAAGGAACAGAGGCCTCTTTTAATATCTCTCCAATATATGAAATTAAGGGAAGGTTGGTTTTATGTGAGGTGGTATCAAAATGAATAAGCTCGGCTAAAATCTCTTCAGTAGAAGAGAGATAATCATTTATATTTACCATTAAATTCATGTCCTCGTCTGTAAACGGTAAAACATACAAATTTCTAAAAATCACACATGTTTGATAGAATTAATCTAAAAACAGTCGTCATTTCCCGTTCATCATGGTTAAGATAAGATTTATAGCAATGAATGAGTGAGAAAAAAGAAAAAATTTCCCAATTTTAGACGGAGTTTACCTCTATCTTTCGTAATATATTGAGGAATAACCGGCATACTCTTTGCTAGAATATTATGACTTACCATCAAATAAAGATGAAAAAAGTCATGCTGCTAAGAATGGTACATATAAAATAAATAACAGCCATTCCATAAAAAACGAGATAAAGTCACGAGTTTGAATAAAGTAAATGGATCAAGAAAACCAAACAAGTCAGAACACAAATGAGACAGAAAGTGGAAACAGCACTTTTACCTCAAGCGACCAAGGTCTTCTAGAGCCGGCTTTAAAACAGCCAAAGAGCTCTCCCTTTCTCATTCTTGTAAAAACCATCGTGCCCCTTGCCATTATCTTCATTGCCTTTTCTGGATACAACTATTTACAATCGACAAAGCCAAAGCCCAAAAAACCCCAAATTGTTGAAAAGGCCTGGCCAGTTGACAGCATTACAGCAAATGCGAAAAATCACACACCAAAGTTAAAATTATACGGTACCACAGTTGCCAATCGCCGTGTTGATCTAAGAGCTTTGGTTTCAGGCAAAGTCACCGAAGTAGGCGCTGGGTTAAAAGAAGGTGGTTTAATTAAAAAGGACGAGCTCCTCTTAAAAATTGATGACTTTGATTACAAAGGTGCTTTGCAAGAAGCAAAAGCAAATTTAGCTGAAGCCATCGCACGTCAAAGTGAAATTAAAGCAAGTCTCTCTCTAGAACAGGAAAATTTGAAATACGCCCAAGTTCAGCTTTCACTTGCAGAGAAAGATTTTAAACGTGCCCAGTCATTATCAAAACGCGGCACAGTCACCAAAAAATTAGCAGATGATAGAAATGTGGTTTTAGCACAGCGCCGTCAAGCCGTTGCCACAAGCAAAGTGAATTTAGATCTGTTGAACGCGCGCCAAGAGCAACAGGTGGCAGTTGTTGATAGATTAAATTGGAGAGTGGCTCAAGCGAAACGCCGTTTAGAGGAAACAAAACTCATTGCTCCTTTTGACGCATATGTAAATTCGGTAAATGCAGAGATCGGCCGCACCATGAGTGTCAATGATCGCGTCGCAACTTTAATCGATCAAAATAAAATTGATGTCCGTTTCACATTAACTAACGCACAATATGGCCGCATCCTGGCAGAAGAAAAAACTCTAAACGGTAGAGACGTTTTAGTGAGTTGGAGAGTTGGGGATACGCCAATTACATATAAAGCTAATATTGTTAGAACAGGCGCCATTATCACATCTCAAAATGGTGGCGTAGAAGTTTACGCATTGGTTAAAAATCCAGTGTCTCCTGTCGCATTGCGCTCAGGTGCTTTTGTTGAAGTCACATTAGACGATAGAGAGTATCAAAATGTCATCCGCCTTCCTCAAACGGCGATTTACAATGGGAACAAAATTTTCATCATTGAGAATGAAAGGTTGAAAGAACAAACAGTAGAAGTCGTTGGCGCTTCTGCGAGTGATATTTTAATCAAAGCTGACTTTCCTAAAGATACAGAAATTCTCACAACAAAATTAACCCTCGCTGGTGAAGGCGTTAAAGTAAAGGTGAGGGCTTCTAAAAATAATGAAGCTTTAAGTGAAAATAAAGTACCCAAAAAAACAAAAGCTCTGAGCCAACGAGGGGATAATAAAGTATCGTCCTCAAAAGGTTTATAAAGACCAGTAAGGACTATAAACCATGAGCACAAATGAGAACGCGAATAACAAGAACTCAGAGAGCAAGACAAACCTTGTCAGCATTTTTGTACGTCATTCGACAGCCGCTAATCTCTTAATGGCCATCATGGTGATGATGGGGCTTTATGCTGTTTCTAAAATTAACGTTCAATTTTTCCCAACAGTCGAAGTGCCGATCATTAACGTTTCCGTGCATTGGCCAGGCGCTAGTTCCGAAGATGTTGAAAAAAACATTCTCGATAGTTTAGAGCCCGAGCTCCGTTTTCTAGATGATGTTGAAGAGGTCAATTCTTACGCCCGTGAAGGAGCGGGTACAATCTCGCTTGAATTTTATGCCAATGCAGATATGCAAAAAGCACAGTCAGATGTAGAGCAGGCTATAGCAGGTGTCACAACCCTGCCGGAAGATAGTGAAGAACCAATCATCAATCGAGTGACCTTTTATGAGAATGTTGCAAAACTGGCGATTTCTGGTCCCTTCTCTGAAGAAACTGTAAAGGCTTATGCCAAACAAATCAGAGATGGGCTTTTGAATAATGGCATTGATCGAGTAACCTTAAGCGGTGTGCGTGATGAAGAAATCTGGATTGAAATTAAAGAAGAAGAGCTGCGCCGCCTTAATTTAAGTCTTAGCACAATCGCTGAACGGATCCGCTTGGAAACAAGAGACCTCCCTTCAGGTACCATTGAGGGGGGATTGGAAGTGCAACTGCGCGCATTAGCAGAGCGCCGCACCCCTGAAGAATTGGCGAAGATTGAAATTGTCTCTCTTTCAAGTGGTGAGAAAATATATCTAAAAGACATTGCTAAAATTCATACTCAATTTGATAAAGACGGAAAAATCGGCATCATTTCAGGCAACCGAGCCATTCAGCTGAGTATCAAAAGAGCTGTATCGTCAAATACACTAAAAACAATGGAAAGTTTTTATGCCTATGTTGAGAAAATAAAACCAACACTACCGCCAAGCTTAAAACTCAATGTGTATGATGTGCGCGGTGAAAGTGTTAAGCAGCGTTTGGGCATATTAATTGAAAATGGCCTGCAAGGTTTAGTCCTTGTTCTTATCGTCCTTTTTATCTTTTTAAATTGGCGCATTGCATTTTGGGTCGCTGCTGGCATCCCAGTTGCTCTTATGGCAACGGTTTTGGTCATGTGGCTCTCTGGCCAGACTATAAATATGATCTCAATGTTCGCCCTTATCATGATGATTGGTATCATCGTTGATGATGCCATCGTGGTAGCTGAAGATACAGCCACTAGACAATCAATGGGCATCGGCCCAAGACGTGCTGCAGAGCAAGGGGCTTTGCGTATGCTCAAACCTGTCTCCGCTGCCACTTTAACCACCATGGCCGCTTTCTTTCCAATTTTTCTCATCCAAGGCAGGCTTGGAGATTTCATGTCAGCCATACCTCTTGTGGTGATGGCCGTGTTGATTGCAAGTATTGTAGAATGTTTTTTAATTCTCCCAGGCCACCTACGCCATGCAGCAACATCTGGTAATATGGAGGAACGAGGTCGCTTCCGTGCAAAATTTGATGATGGCCTAGAAGCGTTTAGAGATGGACCATACAGACGGTTTGTAGAGTTTTGTTATGATTGGCGTTACAGCTTTGTCGCTCTCACAGTTCTAACATTGATCATTTCTATGGGACTAATTGCAGGTGGGCGAGTAGGCTTCCAATTCTTCCCGTCACCCGAAGCTGAAAAAGTAACAGCAAAAATTAACTTTGTTCCAGGAACCCCCAACGAAGAACAAGTGAGAATCCTTAAATTAATCGAAACGGATTTAAAAGCGGTAGAAGCAAGACTAACAAAAGATAAAAATGAAAAACTCATCGTTGCAGTTTATGGACTTCAAGGAAAATCTGGAAGAGCCCAAGGTGATAGCCTTGCAGAAGTCAATGTGAATTTAACTCCAAGTGAAGACCGCACAATTAGAACACGTGCCTTTATTAGAGAATGGAAAAAATCAGCTCCAAAAATTCCAGCAATTGAACGATTTGCCATTGGTGGAAAGCGCGTAGGCCCTCCGGGCGCTGATATAGACATCCGTTTGAAAGGGGCTGATGTTAACACACTTAAAAAAGCGGCTGATGATCTTAAACTTGCCTTGGCAGGTGTGAGCGGTGTCTCGAACGTTGATGATGACCTTCCTTACGGTAAACCAGAATGGATCATTGAGGTCACACCAAGAGGTACATCTCTTGGCCTTACTGCACAATCTGTTGGCACTCAAATAAGAAATAGTTTTGAAGGCGCAATAGCCACCCGCTTTGCAAGAGGCGATGAAGAGATCACAGTTCGTGTGAAAAGAAAACATGATCTAGACGGAATTGAAGCACTACGCTCTATCTATCTAATAACACCAGACAATCAACGCGTTCCTCTGCCAGAGGTTGTCACCCTTCGAGAAAAACCAGGTTTTTCTGTCATTCAAAGAAGAGATGGTGCCCGCACAGTTTCAGTGACAGCTGATATCGATCCAAAATTAACAGAAGTTGCCACTGTGATTGAGCAATTAAAAATAGAAGCTCTGCCAAAAGCGGAAGAAAAATACAGCATTAGCTACAGCTTAGCGGGCCGTGCTGAAGATAGAGCAAAAAGTTTTGCAGACTTGAAGCTAGGGGCGCTACTCGCTCTTGTGCTTATCTATATCATCTTGGCATGGGTCTTTGAAAGCTATGCAAAACCATTTGCGGTAATGGCCATCATACCCTTTGGAGCAGTCGGCGCCATTTTAGGTCATATGGTCATGGGAACAGCTTTGACGATATTATCATTCATTGGTCTGTTAGGCCTCTCAGGTATTTTAGTGAATGATTCAATCATCCTCGTAACTGAAGTGAAAAACAGATTAGACCGAGGTGAAGTTTTGCACGAAGCTGCAATTGGTGCCAGTCAAGATCGGCTCAGAGCAGTCTTGCTCACATCTCTCACCACGATTGGCGGGTTATTGCCATTATTATTTGAAACAAGCCGTCAAGCGCAGTTCTTGATGCCTATGGCCATCACAATGGTGTTTGGATTAGCAGCAGCAACGATCCTCGTCCTTGTACTCGTCCCCGTTATGGTAGGCATCGGTGGTGACATCGGCAACATTGCCAAATGGTACATGCGTCTCGGCACAAAACCTACCTCACCAGAACCAGCTGAATAAAATCTTCAAATAAGTAAATACGTAATCACGCATAACGAATAAGGAGTTACGTCACTTCGACGTCAGGACATGGCAGCTTTGCTGCCCGGCGCGAGCGCTGCATAGTTCGGTTGATGGTAGGCAATCTGAAGTCCACTAAAAATGTAGGCCTATGAGCTTCAACTCATAGAACAGCCGTTAGAAAGATAAAAAACTATCCATACGAAGAAGGAGTTCAGCCCTTTTCCGGCTGAAGGACATGACGCCTTCGGCGTCCGGCGCTTAGCGCCGCCCCTCGGAGGCTCAAACGCGATAGCGTTTGAAATAGCCGTGAGAGAGAGAAAACCTACTTTTTAGCTCCGCCAAAAAGTAGGAATAAAAAGCACAAGAACCGTAAAAAGTTCAAGTCGTCCAAGCAGCATACCAGCTGCAAGCAACCACTTCGCGCCATCAGGAAGGTTTTGAAAGTTGCCAGAAGGGCCAACAATATCCCCAAGGCCAGGGCCAACATTTGTGAGTGAGCTGGCAGCAGCGGAAATAGACGTTTTTAAATCAAGGTCATAAAGTGTTAAGAGAAACGTTAAAACCGCAAAGCAAAATAAAAACAAAAAGATAAAACTTAAAACCGCCGTTGAAACCCGTTCTTCAATAGGTCGGCCAGAATAACGCGGAATGTAAATGCCATTTGGTTGAATAAGCGAAAAGGTACGCTGCTTTATAGTTTGAAAAAGAACTTGCAAGCGGAAAATTTTAATCCCGCATGATGCTGAGCCCGCACAACCACCTACAAACATCATGATGAAAAACAAGACCTCAGCAAAGCTGCTCCATTGACCATAATCACCTGTGGCATAGCCAGTACCTGTCATAATAGAAACAGAATGAAAAGCAGCATCCCTTAACTGGTCAGCCCAAAGGTTGTTGCCGGCAAGCCCACTACCAAATTGAGAAATCCAGGTAAGGAAAATAAAAACAGACAAGGTAATGAAAAACCAATGAACCTGACTATCTTTAAACAAGCGATCAACTCGTCCATTCACAGCATATAGATAAAGGCCAAAAGGTAAGCTTCCAAGGATCATAAAAACGATAGCCACATATTGAACAGCATCGCTTTTAAAATAACCAAGTGAGGCATCATGTGTTGAAAGGCCGCCTGTTGCGATGGTTGTCATCGAATGGGCAATGGCATCAAACAAACTCATGCCAGCAAGCAAATATCCAACAACGCAAAGAAGAGAGAGTGTCACATAAAGACTGGTAATCGAGCTCGCCAATTGTGCGGCACGCGGCACGATCTTTTCAGAGTTATCAGAGCTTTCAGTACGAAAGAGCTGCATACCACCAATTTGCAACATCGGCATAACTGCAAGCGCCATCACAATAATGCCAATACCACCAAGCCATTGCAGCAAACTGCGCCACAATAAAATGCCTGGTGATTTCTCATCAAGTCCAGTAATAACAGTGGCACCTGTGGTGGTTAAACCTGACATCGCTTCAAAAAAAGCGTCGGAATAACTCATGCTCATGTCAGACCAAACAAAGGGAAGAGCTGAAAAAGCGGTCAAGCCAGGCAAGTGTAGTGAGTAAAAAAGCTTGTTTAATCGATAGTTCAGGATTGGGGGTATATTGAGAAAAGCCAAGCCCAACACCAAAAAAGAGCGTAACCAAACTCGCAGCCGCAAAGCCAAGCCAATTTGAGTTACCAGCGCCAAGGTCAATCAAAGTGGGTATGATGAGGGCAATGCCAAGTGTGGCGAGCAAAATGCCAATCACGAAGGATATGGGGCGAAAATCAATCATTTGAACATGCAGCCCCTCATCCAGGCCCGAAATAATCCGTTGAAATAATTAATTTTTGCCACGAATGCCTTAACTTTTGAATAACAAATTTCCTAGTGGTTTACTGCAGATGCCATATGGGCATCTGGAGCACCACTAAAAAGAGCAGATGCTTTAGGGCCGGTTGCAAGTGGGCAACCTGAAGGCCCGTTAGAAGCAGATGCTTTAGGGCCGGTTGCAGGTGGGCAACCTGAAGGCCCGTTAAAAATGGCATCTGAAGTAAAAAAACTATCTTAATAACTTTAATTTACCGCATGAATATCATAGGGGCTATCAAGTGAAAAAGCTGGAATGTCGATCATAAAATCTTCGCCCTCTGGGCTTTCCATTTTATATTCACCGCCCATAAAGCCTGTTGGTGTGCCAAGTGGCGCTCCAGAGGTATAGCTATAAGTCTCGCCAGGTTGGATCACGGGCTGTTCACCAACAACACCTTCCCCAATCACTTCCTGGGTGTCGCCATGACCATTTGTAATGCGCCAATGGCGACCAAGCAATTGCACAGGCTCTGAACCCTGATTTTCAATCTCAACATAATAAGCCCAGAAATATTGATGATCTTCTGGGCTGGATTGTTCATCCAGAAATTGAGGTTCAACCCGCACTTGAATTGCTTTTGTTGTGGCCTGAAACATTTAACTAACCCGTATTCTTTTACACATTCTCAGTATAGTCAGATTTGAACGATTATTGAGCCCAAAATCAACTGAAAAATTGATAAAAATGACTTAAATTTACTTCAAAGCTTCAGAAATATCGTTCAAAAGATCATCACTATGTTCAATTCCAACCGACAACCGAACAAGTGATGGCGTGATCGAAAGCTCAAGCCGTTCTTCTTCTTCCAAACGTTGATGAGTGGTTGTTGTTGGATGGGTCACAAGGCTTTTCGTATCGCCTAAATTATTGGAAATACTGATAATTTCAAGTTTATTCATAAATTTGAATGCATCTTCTTTCACCCCATCGATCTCAAAGGCAACCATGGTTCCAAACCCTCTCATTTGGCGTTTGGCTAGCTCATGCTGTGGGTGATCGTCTCTTCCAGGGTAAATGGCGCGCTTCACTTTTGGGTGTTCACTCAGAAAATCAGCAATTTTACGAGCATTTGACGCTGCTTTTTCAACACGAAGTTGCAATGTTTCCAAGCCTTTAAGCATGACCCAGGCATTAAATGGGCTCATTGAAGGGCCAGTTTGACGCATGAAATTATGCAAATAATCATCAATATAATCTTGTTTACCAAGAACAATGCCGCCTAGGCAGCGTCCTTGGCCATCTATATGTTTTGTCGCTGAATAACAAACAACATCAGCCCCAAATTCCATAGGTTTTTGAAAATATGGCGTTGCAAATACATTATCAACAATCACCAAAGCGCCGGCTTCATGAGCAATATCGGCCACAGCTTGCATATCAACCAATTCAAGCGTCGGATTGGTTGGTGTTTCAAAGAAAACAGCCTTTGTATTCGGCTTCATAGCTGCTTTCCATTGGTCTAAATTGCTACCATCAATTAATGTGACTTCAACCCCATAGCGCGGTAACAAGGTCTCAACCACATAGCGGCATGAGCCAAATAAAGCTTTTGCTGATACAATATGATCCCCAGCATCAAGAAAACAAAGCATAGAGGCTGAAATTGCGGCCATGCCAGTGGCAGTTGCTCTCGCATCATCAGCCCCTTCAAGGGCGATCATGCGCTCTTCAAACATTTTAATGGTTGGGTTCATAAAGCGGCTGTAAATATAGCCCTCTTCATCGCCTTTAAAGCGTGCTTCCGCACTTTCAGCGCTGTCATAGACATAACCAGAGGTTAAAAACAAACTTTCAGAAGTTTCACCAAATTCACTGCGAATGGTCCCGCCATGCACAAGCTTTGTTGCGTCATTCAAAGTTGCAAAACGTTCTTTAGAAATTTTAGTATCAGACATAGATAACCCTTAAATCAATTGCTCAAAAATTATGGAGCTGAGCAATAAAAAACCCAGCAAACCAGCGCCGAAGGCACCGGAAACACCGGGTCAATCGGCCTTTTAGCGACTTATTTTACGTGGCTGCAAGCCGACCGGCCAAATCACCACTTAATTCATGGCCCATCTTTGTACAAAAGCGGGGAAAGGGTCAAGAGTTTTTGCTAAAAAACGTCATTCCAGCTTGTATAGAGAGTAACCTTCAGCGATTATGGGGCCAATTATCGCCTCAGTTGATGCGACGGTTGCATTGCGGATGCTTTGTGGGCATCTGAAGCAAAACAACTGCAACTGAAGGAGCACTTAAAGCGACGGTTGCTAGTGGGCAACTGAAGGAGCGCTAAAGAGGCAACTGAAGCACAATTTTGCGGTTGCTGGTAGGCAACTGAAGCACAAAAATGGATACTTAACACATGGCTGAAGAAGCAAAAAACCTTTGGAACAATGATCAGGAAAATGGCGAGGGACTTCCCAAAGCCCATCTTCCCACAAAGGGCGGTATTTTTCCAAGCCAAGCCATTAAAGATCTCATCCATCGGGGCTTTTTAAAAACGGCCAATGGTATTGATATTTTAGAAAATCAAATTCAACCCGCCAGCCTGGACCTTCGCTTAGGCAAAAAAGCTTACCGCGTGAGAGCCAGCTTCTTGCCAGGACGTGGTCGCTCAGTTGAATCGCAACTTGAAAGCCTGTCACTGCATGAATTTACACTCGAAGATGGCGCCGTTCTAGAGCGCGAATGTTTTTATGTTGTTGAAGTTGAAGAATGCTTGAAATTGCCAGAAAGTGTGTCTTGCTTTGCCAACCCAAAAAGCTCAACCGGACGCCTCGATGTTTTCACAAGATTGATTTCAGATGGTGCGGAAATTTTTGATTATGTGGAGCCAGGTTATAAAGGCAAACTCTATGTTGAAATTTCTCCGCGCACATTTTCCATCAAAGTGCGCCCGGGCAGTCGCCTAAACCAGTTACGGTTTAGAAGACGCATTGGTCAGCAAGATCGGTTCGAGCGGCCAAAACTCAATGATAAAGAGTTGCGGGTTTTGCATGAAAAAGAGCAATTGGTGAATTGCGAGCCAACCATCCGAGATGGCCTAAACACAAGGGTGGATTTGCGCGGCATTGATGGCAGTAACTTAATTGGTTATCGCGCACAAAAGCACACAGACATCATCGATGTTGACAAACCAAACAGCTATAAAATGGATGAGTTCTGGGAACCGCTTTACGGGCGGGCAGATGGACGCCTCATCCTGGATCCAGGCGAATTTTACATTCTCGTCTCGAAAGAAGCTCTGCATATCCCCATTGAATATGCAGCTGAAATGGTACCGATCGACCCGATGATGGGCGAGTTCCGCGCGCACTATGCCGGCTTCTTTGACCCCGGCTTTGGCGCTGAGTCTGCTGGCGGCAAAGGCAGCCGCGCCGTGCTAGAGGTGCGCAGTCACGATATTCCATTTGTGCTGGAAGATGGCCAAATCATAGCGCGGTTGATCTACGAACCACTTACAGAAATTCCAGAAACAATCTACGGCGCAGACCTCAAATCCAACTACCAAGCCCAGGGACTTAAACTTTCTAAGCATTTTGTCTAGGCCGGTTGCTAGTGGGCAACCTAAAGGCCTATTTAAAAAGGCCGGTTGCAGGTGGGTAACTGAAGGTCTTCTAAAAAAGGCCGGTCACAAGTGTGTACTATGAGATGAAACCAGATAAATTTCAGCTTTTGACCTGAGGCCGAATTAACAAATGAAAGTAAAAAATGATTCTGAATTCCTGATATAGAGTTCTTATGATAAATTATAATAAGGTATTGTTTTAAAAGGTAATAAATGAGACTTATAATATTTAGTTTCCTTGCAGGTGTTGCAATAATTTCAATTACTTTTTTTATTATTATCTTCTTAGTAAATGTTGCCCAAATTTATGAGATTATTGATGCAAAACGTGCATTTCAGTACATTTCAAAATATTACATATTATTGTGCTCTCTGCCATTAACACTCGGAAGTTACTATATTTATAATAATAAAATATCTAAAGAAAATTTAGTTCGGGATGAAAAGATTTTATTGTTTGTATTTCTACATTTTTATCATATCGCCGCAGTCATAACTTATGTTTTTGATTTAGCTGATGCATAAAATCTTGATAATTAAACTTTCGGCACCCCGCACAAAGCAGATAAAGGAAGTGTCAGTTTAGATCTTAAACAAAGTCTCATGCGAGAAAATCACCAAACTAAACTTACGAAGAAGGAGTGACGCCACTTCGGCGTCAGGACATGGCGAAGCGCCAGCGTAGCCCGGTGCTAGCGCGGTTGCTGGTGGGCAACCTAAAGCGCCAGCAAAATGAGCCGCACCTCGGAGGGCCCGCCTGCTTTGCAGCGGAATAGCCCGTGAGAGAAATAGTGCGGATGTTTTGTGGGCATCTTAAGCACCAATAAGAATCAAGCCGCAACTTCCAGCGGCCCAGCAATTGGCAAGCGCACAGTAAAGGTGGTGCCAACACCAACTTCACTAACAACAGAAACGTCGCCACCATGATGGTCAATAATTTGTTTCACGATATGAAGCCCAATGCCGGTTCCCGAGATGCCAGTAGATGTTTTAGCACGGAAAAATTGCTCAAACATATGTGGTAAGTCTTCTTCACCAATACCAAGCCCATCATCTTGAACAGTGATGAAAATATCTGAGCCTTCTTGATAGGCTTTCACCGTTATGAAGGGAGCATCCGGGGCATATTTTACAGCATTGGTAAGAAGGTTTGTAAGCACTTGATCAATTTTTACTTTATCAGCTTGTATAAAGTTTGGAAGGTCAAGTTCATCGAAATTAATTATATGATGATGTGAAATTTCTTGCTGACGCAAGCAAACGCTTTCAATTAAGCCTCCAATATCACATTCTGAAATTTGCACAGAAAGCTTACTCGCATTCAACTTAGCAGCTGATAATGTGCTCTCCATGAGTGATTGCATTCTCTTCACCGCTTCCATGATAATATCTATGCGTTTTGAAAGAAGGTCTTCAGTGATATTGCCTTTTTTGCGTAGGAGACGTTGTGCTGAGCTATCAATAATGGCAAGCGGTGTTCTAAATTCATGAGACGCCATAGAAACAAATTGACGCTGCATTTCATTAAGGTGTTGCTCAGCCGCCAGTGCTTCTTCAAGTTGAGTTGTTTGCTCAGCAATAACAGCAGTTCGCTCTTTCACAATTTCTTCGAGGTTTTCTTTGTGTTTGCGTAACTCTTCTTCTTTGCGGCGCATCTCAGTTACGTCAATGCGAATGCCAACAATCTGCCCAGTTGGATCACGGTGTTCGCGCCGTAGCATAATGCGACCATCATCTAAACGGCCTTCAGTTTCAAAATCAAAAGTTTCACTAGAGCGGTTCTTTAACTGGCTTTGAACCCACTCTTCAGGATCCCAGTCCCCAATATCCCACATACCTTTTTCAAGAGACGCTCTAACCAAGTGCTCATAAGTTACACCAGGTTTAATTTCGTCGTGAATACATTCATAAAAATCAAGAAAGGCTTGGTTGACCATAACAAGGCGATCATTCTTATCATAAACCACAAACCCATCGCGCATTGAATTAATAGCAAAGGCAAGCCGAGAATAAGATTCTTGAACCTCTTCTTCCATAGCTTTCTTTTCGCAGAGTGTATCTAAATAAGACCGTGATGCTTTTGCCAGCTCCCCAATTTCATCATGGGAATAGACATCCAAATCAACATATAAATTACCCTCTTGAATATTTCTCCAAAATTGTAAAATCTTTTTTATCGGCCGCGAAATGAGTGCATTAGCTAAAAACAAAGAAATGATAATACTGATGAAAAAAGTGCCTATGGAAAACCAAAAGATAAAAGAAAGAGCAGATTCTTTATGGTGTTGAACATGTTGGGCTGATTGAAATGTCAGTTGTATAAGCTGATTCTCAAATCTATAGAGGCGTTCAGAAATAAATTGCTGTTGATCAATTAGAGAAGAAATATGCGAAACAACATTCTTTGTAACGTAATTATCAGGATTTGCAAAAACGGCATCTGCATTTTTATTAAATTGCAGTAAAGTATCTTCGACATATGCCAAATCATACTTTAGGTCTTGAATAAAAGAATTGGCAAAATGAACGTGATTGTCATGTTTTAATAGTTTTTTGCCTTGTTGAAGGTTATTCTGAATTTTGTTGGAAATTGTTGAGAGGTCTTTACGAGCTCTTAAAAAATACCCTTTGGTAAAGGCATATTCATTCTCAATTGAGCGTGAGACATTTGTTAAAATTTTATTTTGCTCATGCTGCAAGAGAATAATTTGGCTTACGATGCGATTAAGTGGCAAAAAATCTTGCGCAATCGCATGTGCCTCATCATTGATCTCAGACATTTGATGAATGCTAACAGCAGAAACAGCAAGAGTCGAAAGAAGACCAATACCAACAATTGCAAGTACCTTAGCGGTCAAGCCAATACGCATAACAAAAACCCTACCCAAAACAGTTATGACCTTGTTTGAGCTAGATTTAAGTTGTTAATTTTTCTTAATATAAATTAGCAAAACAAGTGTGCTTATCTTAAGAAAAAACAATTAAAAAACGCTTTTAATAATATTAAATTTCTAATAATGCATGTAATGCAAGAGTACAAATAAATGTTTTAAGCAGTATAGAAACTAATTATGAGCTTTATGTCGTGCAACTGCCACCGCCAAGGACACAAAATTTCGAACAGTGAATATGACAAAGTTTAACTGCACCTTTATCAAACATACCACCATCGATTTTGAGCGATTTGGCAAGTGTATCTCCCATTTCAAAGTCAGCTCTATATGGCAAAAGGGTACAAGGAAGCACTTTTACCGTATCTTCACCTTTGCGTTTAACAACCATACGGCTTGTCGAACACATGAGATCTTTTGGGCTAAGGCCAAGAATATCCCAGCATTTTTCTGTAATTTCAGGTTTATCTGCTTGTTCGTCCATTTCGGGGAAAATCATTAAATGATTGGGGTTACTAGCAGAAAGAGCCCAACCTTGATCATCAAAAAGATTTTGAAATTTATGGGTCACATCATCAGAGCATTCATCCCATAAGCTACGTCCAGCAATGGAAAATTGAAATCCATTTTCATTCAACCAATCAAGACCAGTAAGGCTTTTAGAAAAGCTCCCTTTTCCGCGTTCTTTATCATGAAATTCTTCAGTATAATGATCGAGGCTTATGCGTAAGTTTAATTGTTCACCAAATCGCTCTTGTAAATCAAGAAGGCCTGCGCGCACTTTTTTTCTCATCATAGGAGCCATGGCATTGGTTAAAATAAGCACGGAAAATCCCCGGCTTAAAGCCGCCTCTGCCATTGGGATCATTTCAGGGTTCATAAATGGCTCACCGCCCGTAAAGGCAATTTCCTTAGTGCCAAGTTTTAGTTGCTTGATTTCATCAAGCAAAGGAAGAACTTCTTCAAGGCGGATATAAACAAGGTCATCATTTTTCGGGCTAGAAAAAATATAACAATGCTCGCACTGAATATTACAAAGCGAACCAGTATTAATCCATAAAGTTTCTAATTTTTCAAAAGGAACGCGTGCACGTGTTTCGCCATCAAGGGTGACATCAGGATTTGAAAATTTACCCTCAATTGGTTGCCCAGTTAATTTAACCGTTAATTCATTCATAAACAAAGTGTCCCTGTGAAATTACCCAAAAGCAATATAGCAGAAGAAGCAAGAACTTGACTTCACAAAAATACAGAAAATTGTGATGAGAGGGATTAAAATAAGGGCTTTACAAGTTAAATTACGTTAACAGCTTTGTAAAAAATATTTTTAAGATACTAAAAATGGGTCTGTTGTTGTTGGTTTTGATGTCATTTGCGGATAACGAATGCTTGTCGATGATACCTTACGCCATGTTCGCATTTTTCCAGCCGGCATAGAGTCTTTTAAACTATTCATACTCTCAAGACGTTTAGAGCTACGAGATGGTCCAACATAATTTTCAGTGATAACAAAGGGGCGAGGCCGGGTTAGCATAGCAAATATACGATAATAAAGTGCGCTTGGTGCAATCGGCTTTGCTAATAATTCATTCACCCCTGACTCAAGCGCTTTGAGCACTTTTTCATGATTAGGAGAAGCAGTAATCAAAAGAATGGGAATCTTCCGATTGAGGCATCTCTCATCACCGCGAATATGTCTGGTAAAGTCCCCACCGTCTAAATCTCCTAAAAAGAAGTCGGTTATAACGAGATCAAACTTTTGGTTATAAATAAGCTGAAGGGCATCTGTTACATTGTCAGTTTCAACAAGATTTGCTGGTTTAATACCAAAATTCAACAACATTTCACGAACCAAACGACGCATCATTTTATTATTTTCGATTAATAAAATATGTTTGGTACCAAAATCAAACTTCTTCTTAGACATCTTAACCCCGAATCAACCATCACTAAATCCTAATTATGAGGTTGAGAGAGTTAATAAATTTCAAATTCATGAAGATTTTGGAGTTTGTCCGCTGTGGACAGTTTTCTCCCAATAAAACGGGGCATGAACAAGCTGAAATAAAGCGCGATAGGTCGCCAAAGAAATCATCAACCAATAAATAGGTAAAGTTAAAATGGTGAGCAAAAAGCCAGATAAGTTCCGGAATTTCAACGCTTGAGCACCAAGCCACATCGTCGCAAAATAACCAAAGCTGAGATTAAATAAAGAAAGCCCCCAAAGTGGCCATATCTCAAAAAATTGCACAGTTTCAGAGCAGAAAACAGTCCAAAATAATAAGCCTAAAAAGAGAGGGTGAACGAGAGCAGATATTATGGGAGCACCGACCACAAGTTGAAACCCAAGAAATTTCCAAGTACCTAAAACACGCCATAATTTAAAGGGACGGCGCATATGAACATAATAAGTTTGCATCCACCCCTTAAGCCATCTAGTTCGTTGAAACAACCAGCTTGAAAATCGAGAACATGCCTCTTCATAAGTGGTAGAGCCTAACAGAGTGACACAATAGCCATGCCGGTATAGTCTCATGCCAAGGTCAGCATCTTCGGTCACATTATAAGGGTCCCAAGCACCAATCGAGAGTAATATATCTTTTCGAAAATGATTAGATGTTCCACCAAGAGGTAGGGGAATAGAAAATTTAAAATAAGCTGGCAATAAACCATCAAACAGAGAACTGTACTCCATAGTGAACTGTTTGGTTAGCCAGTTTTGCTTCCAATTATAAAAATTAAGCTTGGCCTGAACAACAGCACAATGAGTGGGGTGGTTCTCAAATGCTGCTAGTGCCCGCCTTAATTGGTCAGGAGCTGGAATATCTTCAGCATCATAAATAACAATATAATCACCTTGAGCTAATTGTAGCCCATAGTTCAAAGCTTTTGGTTTTGTACGCGGTTGTCCATTCGGCACCACAACAATATGAAAATAAGGCGGTAGATTCAGGGCTTGTACCGCCTTTATGGTTTCTGTGTCAATTTCTTCCAAGAGTAACTTAATATCAAGTTTTGCTTTGGGGTAATCAAGTTCTTCAAGTGCTGCAATTAATTGAGGCAAAACGGATGTCTCTCGAAACAACGGTACAAGAAGTGTATAGACGGGAAGAACCGGATGATTGCGTATCAAAGGGTCTTGTATGGGTGAAAATTTTTCAGAAACAGAACGAAATTGAAATGCTGTTATTAAACGAAAAAGAATCAAAGCAAAAAAGAAAATGGAAAAACAACTTGAAAGCACCAAGATTGCAAGTTGCGGGGAAAGCCAAAGGCTGTAAAGAGAGGCTCCTAATAAGCTAAACAGTCCAATTGACTGGAAAAGTGAAACGCCTTCTTTAGCACTATAGTCCGGATTGTTTTTTGCAAGAGTTTCGCTGGCATAAAACAACAAAGCTTTTGAAAAGCGACTTTCAAATGCAGTACGAACCGTTGTGGAGCTTACAATATAAAATTTTGCATCTCGGACATGAGGGTGTGAGGCACTATTTTCTTTAATGATTTTTTTTATCGAGTTTAGAGTTTTTTGCGGTCCCATACAACGAGGGTCTAAAGGAACGATGGCAAAACCATCATCTGTCAAATAAACTGACCAACTAAATCGTTGATTGATTTTTTGTAAATCTGCAGGTTCCAACTGAAGTTTAGAAGCATGGTGAGGGGGAAGGTAAGTAACGCCAATTGCATTAGAAAGTGATTGAAAATATCTCTCTTCATTCATCAGGCCTTCTTGTAATAAGAGTCCTTCAACAGAAACTCCAGTTTGGACAGATTTAGTAAGTGCTAAATCAAAAAGAGTTTCAGAAACCAAGCGACCAACAATTAGTTTTTTCAAATCATCAATATCTTCGGCAAGCATCTTAACGGGTATAAACAAATTGTCTTTGGAAGGATGAATGTGAAAGGGGTCAATATTTGATACCATAAAAAGACCCTTTAAAATTAACTAGAACGCTTTAATGAAGCAGAGCCTTCTAAAGAACTATGCAAATTTTGATCTAAAGCTAGATCATCTTGATAAGACACTACAGTAGCTAAATCATTCAAATTATTAACAGTATCAGAGCTTTGATACCCCTCAACTAACTCATTTAACAAAGCAAGTAATTTATCTGTATCATAAGTGTTTATGGTCTGGCGCAAAGAAACAAGTTTTGGAGTTAGCTCAGCATTAGAGAGATAATTTTCATTATTTCGAGTAATGCTCTCGTGCTCTGTTGGTGTGCAATTTTCATTGATGAGTAATTCTTCGTAAAGTTTTTCTCCTTCACGCAATCCCATAAATTCAATGGCAATATCCCCATCAGGGTTCAGTTCATCAGCAACTTCAAGACCAGAAAGGTTGATCATAGATTTAGCTAAATCAACAATCTTAACCGGCTGCCCCATATCCAGCACAAACACATCTCCCCCCTTAGCTAAACCGCCAGCTTGTATAACAAGTTGCGCAGCTTCAGGAATGGTCATGAAATAACGTATAATCTCGGGGTGAGTAACAGTAACGGGACCACCACTTTTTATCTGCTCTTGAAAACGAGAAACAACACTTCCAGAAGACCCTAAGACATTGCCGAACCGAACCATGGTAAATAGAGTTTTATGGTTTTTGTCATCGGCAAGAGCTTGCAAAACGAGTTCTGCTACACGTTTACTGGCCCCCATGACATTTGTTGGGCGTACTGCTTTATCTGTTGAAATAAGAACAAAAAGTTCAACGCCAAGGTCTTTAGCAGCAAGGGCAGTAAGCTCAGTTCCAAACACATTATTTTCAACACCAGCAAATGGATTATCCTCAACAATAGGAACATGTTTATATGCTGCTGCATGATAGAGCGTATGAACCTTATATGTTGAAATCGTTTTTCTAAGGAGTTTGTCATCCAAAACAGAGCCAAGCACACGAATGATCTTGATATCTTTTAATGAAGTTGATGAGACATCATGTGCGTCTTTTAGATCCTTCAGTTTTTGCTGAAGTTCATATTCAATTTGATAAAGAGCAAATTCTGAACGTTCAAAAAGAATAAGAGTTTCTGGTTTTAATGTAAGAACTTGTCGAGCGATTTCAGAGCCAATGGAGCCACCTGCACCGGTTATCATAACTGTTTTTTTGCGGACAGTCTTTTCAAGTAAGTCTTGTTGAGCAGGAACGGGAACACGCCCTAAAAGATCCTCAAGGCCAATTGAGCGCAAATCAGAAATCATCACTTTACCGGAAGCAATTTCATGCAAAGCAGGCAAAGCTTTTACCTTCACAGAATAAGGTGCAAGCTTGTTCAACAAATCCCTTTTAAAGCGACGTGTTAAGTTAGGATCTGCCAAGAATATTTCTTTAATACCATGCTCACGTACAAGAGGTAAGATGGCTTCAGGCTGGTTCACTCTTAATCCGAAAAGCATTTGCCGCCACAAAGACCTATCGTCATCAATAAAACCCACAAGTCTGTATTCTGATGAGCGGTCCAGATCATAATAGAGCTGGGTGCCTTCTTCTCCGACACCATAGATTAAAACAGGTATCGCCTTATCAGGGTTTTTTTTATAAGAATTTGGGATGTAATCACTTAGTAAATACGTAATGAAACTGCGGCTAGTCCAAATATAGATAATGGAGAACAGGCCATACATCACAATGACAGAACGCGGCACATCGGAAAGTGTGAACTTGGTCATGTAAATTAGTAATAGCCAGCCTAAAATAGAAACAGCAATTGAAACGCATATTTTCATGGCACCGCGCCGACCAACAAAGCGCGTAATCAGTTTATACAAACCATAATAATGAAAGCAAAAAATACCCAATGCAGGCGCAGATAATTGAACAGCCAGCAATAGCCAACTATTGGGCATGTATAAATATCCAAGTCGAAGGGAATAAGAACACCAAAGAGCAAAGCACAAAAGACTGAAGTCAAGAGACATCAAAATGGCTCGTTTGGTATAGCGCGGTAAAGAAAGAAGCCGCCCAATAAAGTGAGTTCCTAACGCCATATGAAAACTATTCTTAACATCCCTGCTTGATCAACCATTAAAGTTAATTCTTTAATAGCTAAATATTAATGAAAAACAGTACTTATTTTTCAGTGGTCTTATTAGATATGAAAAATTAAAAGTCGTAAAAAGAAAAATTAAGTGCAAATGCCCAAAAAGAACATTTCTCACCTATTGAATAAAAATTTTTATATAACAAAGATATGAATGGAAAAGTGAACTAATCCCAAATTTTCACAGTCTTTCCTGTTTCTTTTAACCCTTCAATACGTTTATTGAGATAGTCCTGCAAGGTGCCTTTTTTATAAGCGCCACTTCTAACAAAACGTAAAACAGTTTCAAAATGAAAGACCTTCCAAAACCCGGTTAAACGAAATGCCTCGGCGTCTTTGCCCGTTTTATTTAAAACAAGGGTAGGATCAGCGGGAAAAAAACTTAAAGTTGGGGTAAAGTTAATTTGCCATTTGCGAGAAAACGCTCTCTCAGACATGGTTTTTCCCGTAAAATCAGTAACTTCACGAGAACCTCTGATGTCAAGCTGAATAACCCGGTAGTTTTCTTGCATAAATTTTTTAATGGCTGGGTTTTTCAAATTAACTTTATGCAATTCTTTGCAATAGGGGCACCCTTCTTGCTCATAGATAATAACAAACTGTTTTCCCTCTTCTTTTGCCAGTTGTATTTCTTCACCAAGGTCCAAAAATCCATCTTCAAACCACGGTTGGCTGTATAACCCGTTTCCACTTCGATAGAGGTCATCGTCTTTTTTAGCGAGTGCAAAAGACAAATTTGAAACCTGACTAGCCATATAGGCACTAAAAAAGACACCAGCTTTAAGAAAAGTTCGGCGAGGGTGAAACATGGTTAAACTCCTGAAAAGAAGATAAAAAAGCGCAACATAACAAAGATATTATTGCACAGTTGCCTTATTCTAGCATATTATTTAAATCTATTCAGCTTTGGTTCATTCAGAATAAGGTAATGTGGATTATTCAGTGAATGAGCGGGGTGGCGGTTTAAAAATTTTCATTCATCTGAAGCTTTTAACTTATATATTAAGAGGGTGATGGTAGTGCAAAAAAGAATGATAATTATTATAGGTGTTTTGGCTTTTGTCGGTGCAGCTCTGGCAACCCAATCGTTCACTTTGCCTGATGCACAAGCCAACAGCAAAGTTAAAGCATTACAGGCCTGTATGGCCTCATGTCGCGCAAGAACCAAAGCCTGTTTTAAATCAGGTCAAACCGGTGGTTGTAAAAAGAAAAGAAACGCTTGTTTTGCTTCCTGCCAAAGTAGTTTTAGTCGATAATTCCATTAACCTATAGTCAGCTTACTCAAATGATTCATGAAGGTTTTACCTCTCATTGTTAGACTTAACTTAGCAATTTGGAGGTTTTTCATTATGAAAATAATTCCATGTCAGTCTTTGGCATTTGTCTTTTTAAGTGTGTATTTGATTTTATTCGGTGTTAGTGCTCGCATACCCAGCATTGCGCCAGCTTTTGCCTGTATCAAACCAACTCTGGCTAAAGTTTGGGTAAATTCGGATGCAAAAGAAAAAGATCTAGTCCGTTTAAAAATCGATTATAATTGTGGTGAAAAGCCCATAAAATCATATGACCCTCTATCTGCATCTCTTTGGATTGTACGAGGATTCATGAAATGCGGCAGAGCTGAGTGCATTTGGGGACGGGCAAAAGGCACGATGCTGAATTCAAGCGAGATGCATGTAACATTCAGCTCATTTTCAGTAGTAAGAGAATTAAAGATATTCACTGAGCCTGGCTTACTTCGTGTCGAAGTCATAAATAATTACCGTGACACAAGACGCAAACCCACCAAACACTCTTACTATCTCCATCCTGAGTTATAAAGCTCTCAAAATGAATTAGAAAGTAAATTAAAATCTCTCTTTACGATGGCGGAGCTCAACTGATTTTAGGGGTGAGGGAGATGGCGCAGCCCGGCACTTAGCCCCGTCCCTCGGAGGCCTGCTGCTTTAGATGGTTTTTCGGCATTTTAAAAGGCGAACTATGAGCCGGTTGCTGGTGGGCACAACCTGAAGGCGCACTATGCGCCGGTTGCTTGTGGGCAACCTGAAGGCGCACTAAAAAGAAATCTATTCCCGCGGATGCGCCGCATCATAAATGCGCAGCAATTGGTCACGATCAACTTCAGTATAAATCTGAGTTGTTGATAAGCTAGCGTGCCCCAGGAGTTCTTGAATTTGCCGCAAATCAGCCCCTGTTCCAAGAAGGTGCGTTGCAAAAGAGTGCCGCAATGCATGAGGGGTTGCTGTTTCTGGCAATTGTAACGCTTGGCGTAAACGAGCCATTAAAAGTTGAATAATCCGTGGCGATAATTTCTTGCCCTTTTCCCCTCGAAACAAGGGCTCATTTGCTTCAAGCTCAAAGGGACAACTAGAAATGTAAGTCGCAATGGCATCAGAAATAATCGGTAAAATGGGAACCCGTCTTTCTCGGTTCCCTTTGCCAGTAATCTCTAAAATCTCAACACCCTCGATAGGTGCCTCAGCTCTCAATAAATTCAACGCTTCCGAGATCCGCAGGCCCGCACCATATAACAGGAGTAACACTGCAACGTCCCTGTCATTAATCCATTGGGGTACATCTCTCACCAAATCCGTTGCATCCAAGCTTTCAAGAGCTTTTTCAACCGGGAGTGGTTTGGGAATGGAATGTGCTAATTTTGGTGAAGAAATTAACTGCAGTTCTGAATTAGAGAAATTATAGTGCCGTTCTAAAAATTTAAAAAACATCCGAAGGGCCGAGAGGCCGCGAGCGACAGAGCGATCTGAAGCGCCCTTCTCACGGCGAAAAGCAAGAAATTGCCGAAAATCTCGTGCCTGCAAATCAGCAAGGTCTGCAAGGTTGATTTCTTTATCACGTTTACGGTGAACAAATCCGAGAAATTGCCGAATATCCCGCAGATAACTCTCAAGAGTTTTCTCGGCAAGATCTCGTTCATCTTGCAAGTAATGAGACCAAGAGTTAAGTGCATCTCTCAAATCGTGCTCAAGTGGCCAATTTTCAAATTTCTTGTCCATAAGTGAGTTCGTCTCAACATCATATTATTCTTAAAGAAAATTATTATAACTATATAAAGATTAACAAGCCCTCTTAGATGAGCTTGTGAGCCAGCATAGCTATGATAAAGTGATTTGCTTTAAGATCAAAACATTTCAAAAAGCTAGACATGCCGAAAACTCAACCCATCAGTCCTAAAAAAGAGCGACTTGACCTTCTCATGGTCGAGAAGAAATTAGTTTCAACGCGCTCGAAAGCAAGAGATCTCATTAAATCCGGCCATGTCAGAGTGGACGGTGAAATCATCAAAAAAGCTGGGCAAGCTTGGTTAGAAACCGCAGAAATAACAATTGCTAAAGAAGCTCCAGATTTTGTCTCACGCGCTGGAACAAAGCTTGAGCATGCCCTCAAGGAATTTGAAATGGAGTGTTCAGGCAAAACAGTTCTTGATCTCGGAGCTTCAACTGGAGGCTTCACACAAGTGCTCTTGCAACATAATGCACACCATATTTATGCCGTTGATGTAGGTCATGACCAACTTCATCAAGATTTGAAAATGAATGAGCGTGTTACCTCTATGGAAGGACAAGACGCACGCAAGCTCACCAAAGATGACTTTAATCATAAGATAGACGCTATTACCGTTGATGTAAGTTTTATTTCCTTAATGAAACTTCTAGAACAACCACTTACTTTGGTTGAACCAGGTGGTTGGGTAATCGCGCTTATAAAACCCCAATTTGAAGTTGGTAAAAAGGCCTTGGGCAAAAAGGGGATTGTAAAAGACCAAGACGCCATAAAAGGGGTTATAACAACAATAACGAAATGGTTTGAAGCTCAGCCTGGATGGCATGTTATTGGTCTCATACCTTCACCAATTACTGGGCAAACTGGCAATCAAGAATTTTTAATATGTGTCGGCAAAGAAGATTAGAGGGACGCAATTTTTATCCGACTTTTAAGATCTTTCTATTCGTTGGTTCCCGCGTAAAACAACCTAATAAAGCGGTTCATTCTGTGCGCTCTATGTTCGATTAAATAAACTCCCTGCCAAGTCCCAAGGTCCATCTTTCCCTCAATCACAGGAATGGACAAAGTGCTATTTGTAAGCATGGTTTTAATGTGAGCTGGCATGTCATCTGGTCCCTCCATATTGTGTTTGTAATCACGATCTTCAGGCGCAAGTTCATTTAAGATGGTGAGCAAATCATCCCTGACGGTCGGGTCAGCATTTTCCTGGATGGTGAGAGAAGCAGAGGTATGCTTTACAAGTAGTGTTAAAAGCCCTTCAACTGCACCAATATCTCTTAACCAATGATCAAGCTCTGCTGTGATCATGTGAAATGAATAAGGAGATGTTGCAACTTGCATTAAATCTGTTTTTTGGAAAAAGCTATGTTGCATGATCTTGCACTTTCTATTGGCTTTGAAATTAAAAAACAGAAATTTAGCGAAACGAAAAAAATATAAACTTTAGGCTAAAAATTAATTGCCAAATTTCAAAAGAACTAACACTATAAAAGTTCCAGTATATCTAAGACTGGAATTATAATAATTATAAATCATAGTTCTGGGGAATATATCGAATTGAACATCATATGTATATACAGCGGTTGCTGGCAGCGGTTTTTATATTGGTAAACAGAAGCCGCACTTAAGAGAGCTACAACTGAAGCGCAAGAAAGCGGTAGCTAACAACGGTTGCTGGTGGGCAACTGAAGTCGCATTTAAAGCTGCGGTTTTTATATTGAGAAACTGAAGCCACGCTTAAGAGAGCTGCAACCGAAGCATAAAAATGCGGTTGCTAGTGGGCACCCGAAGCATAAAAAAGAAAGAAATCTTAAGTCATGACGGAAAATATTTTTGAACAAAATTTAGATAAAAATCCAGCAAATTATCAACCTTTAACTCCCTTGTCCCTCTTTGCTAGAACCGCTGCTATTTTTCCCAATCATGTGGCTATTATTCATGGTGAAAGCCAAACAACTTATGCAGATTTTTATAAGCGAAGTGTGAAGCTTGCCAGTGCAATCACTAAATCAGGGTTAAAGAAGGGAGAAACGGTTTCTGTGATGTTGTCGAACACCCCCTCAATGTTAGAAGCGCACATGGCTGTGCCAATGACCGGAGCAGTGCTTCATACAATGAACACAAGGTTAGATGCAGAAATTATCGCCTTTCAAATGGATCATGCTGAAACCAAATTACTAATCACAGATTTAGAATTTTCTCCGGTGATAAAAGCTGCCCTCGAGATTTGTAAGTCAAAACCAATTGTTATTGATTATGTCGATCCTGAATTTGACATTGAGGGTCAGCGATTATCATCCATTGAGTATGAAGATTTTTTATCTGGAGGGGATGATAATTTTCAATGGAAAATGCCTGACGACGAGTGGGACGCCATTTCAGTGAGTTATACATCTGGCACAACGGGTAACCCGAAAGGTGTTGTCTATCATCACCGCGGCGCCACGCTTATGTGTTATAGTAATAACTTAGCAGCAGGCCTTGGTACGCACCCTGTTTATCTCTGGACCCTGCCGATGTTCCATTGCAATGGCTGGTGTTTCCCTTGGACAATCTCAACAGCTGCGGGAACGCATGTTTGTTTGCGCTGGGTGCGCGCTAAAGCGATATACAATGCTTTGGCCGACCATAAAGTCACGCATATGTGCGGAGCCCCTATTGTCATGTCAACAATGATGAGTGCTTCAGAAGAAGAAAAACGAAATCTAGAACAACAAGTAACGTTCGTTGCAGCCGCCGCGCCACCACCAGAATCTGTGCTGCGTGCAATGACTGAAGCAGGTTTTAAAGTTGTGCATGTCTATGGACTAACAGAAACCTATGGCCCGGCAACAATGAACGCCTGGAAAACAGAGTGGGATGATCTCCCCTTACAAGAACGGGCTGGCAAAATGGCACGTCAAGGTGTTAGCTATCCAGCTCTTGAGGGACTAACGGTTATGGATCCTCATACAATGGAAGTTGTTCCCAATGATGGTGAGACAATGGGTGAGGTAATGTTCCGAGGTAATATTGTCATGAAAGGGTATTTAAAAAACCCTGATGCAACAAATGAAGCGTTCGCCGGTGGTTGGTTTCACTCAGGAGATTTAGGCGTTCTTTATGATGATGATTATATTCAACTAAAAGATCGTTCTAAAGATGTCATCATTTCTGGCGGAGAGAATATTTCTTCAATTGAAGTTGAAAACATTCTCTTCAAACATGAGCGCGTCACAGCTGCAGCCGTTGTTGGCATGCCAGATGAGAAATGGGGTGAGACACCTTGTGCCTTTGT
>JAEPQF010000035.1:29132-31378 GCA_017640685.1 Hyphomicrobiales bacterium | reverse complement strand
AAAGCTGTGTAATGTAAATGGTGTGGTCCCGCCCAGATATAAAGGAAGATCACCGCCCAGAAGTGAATGATTGAAAGGCGATATGAGTAAACAGGCCGGTTCGCTTGTTTTGGAACAAAGTAATACATCATACCCAAGAAGCCAGCTGTGAGGAAAAAGCCAACCGCGTTGTGGCCATACCACCACTGCACCAAAGCACTTTGCACACCAGAGAAGGCCGCATAACTATGCGAAGAAAAGATAGACACTGGCACAGCCAAACCATTAACCACGTGCAGCATGGCAACGGTGACAATAAAGGCTAGATAAAACCAATTCGCCACATAGATATGCGGTTCTTTACGGCGCAGCAGCGTAAAGAAAAACACAAGTAAATAAGCAACCCAAACTATGGTTAGCCATAAATCAACATGCCATTCAGGCTCAGCATATTCTTTCGTTTGAGTAGATCCCAGAACATAACCAATCGCTGCTAGAACAATAAAGAGTTGGTAGCCCCAAAAGACAAACCAGGCCAATCCATTGAATGCAAGCCTTGTGCGACAAGTGCGTTGAACAACATAAAAGCTAGTTGCTATTAGCGCATTCCCACCAAAAGCAAAAATCACAGCCGATGTGTGAAGTGGACGAATTCGTCCAAAGTTGGTCCAAGGCAAATCAAAATTGAGATCTGGAAAAGCGAGCTGACTAGCAATCAGCACCCCAACAGCAAAACCAATAACACCCCAAAACATAGTAGCGATAACTCCATATCGCACAATGGAGTCATTATATGTCACTGGCCCATCTGCCGGTGCAGCTTTGAAATTGCAATTTCGAACCAGGTAAAAAAGCGTTAATGCGCCAGCAATGGCAAAGATCATCATGTGAACAGCAAAGACTGTGTCATGGGCCTGAGCTGAGGAATATAAAGCTAAAATAATTGCGAGCAGAGCAGCAGCTGCTGCGGCAATGGTGCTGATAGGGTCCATCAGAAGTCCTCATTATTAGTTATTAATGGGTTTCAATTTTATTTTGGGAGGACAATGAAAAGAGATCATTGGGCATATGCCAACAGAATAGAGTAACACAAACCACAGCCATTAATTTTACTCTTCAATTAAAAACTGTCCCACAGCCATGTCTTAGGCGTGCCATCAATTCTATGTATTGATGTAAGTCAAATTCCTGATCTGAAGGGGGCGGGATATATTGTCGCAGGGAAAAAGAAAGGCTTGGCTTAGGTTGTGAAGCACTAGAAAAAACAAAAGATTCACATTGATCTAAAAAATAGATAGCTGAAAAAATAATCTCTTGTAAGAAAAGTTAATAATTTTCATGCCCTGCAAGGGTATCAAGTGATGGCCTGTCTAAAATTTCAATAAACCTTTGATTTTGAACGTTAATCAAGCCTTTTTGTTTAAGTATAGAAAACTGACGGCTGACAGTTTCAATAGTTAAACCAAGAAAATCAGAAATCTCAGCTCTGGTAAGTAGTAGTTCGAATTTGTTCAATTCACTCTGAAGGCCTTGGAGAAGCTTCGCATTATGTAAACGTTCTGAAAAATTCAACAAGAGTGCCGCTACCTTTTCAAGAGCCGTCATGCGACCAAGCATCAACATCCATTCACGAGCTGAATCAAGTTCGTTTAATGTCAGTTCAAATAATTTATGTTCAAGAGAAGGTGTTGATTTTAAATAGTCATTAAATAGATCACGTGGAAACGTACAAACAGTAACATCCGTTAGCGCACTAGCAAAAGAAGCGTTCTTGTCTTTAAAGGCACGACCGATGAAATCTGGTGGAAATCCAAGTCCTATGGTTTGTTGCCGTCCATCAGGTAAAATTTTAGAAAGTTTCACAATACCATTTTTAATGGTTGCATAATTCTCAGTCGGCTCTTCATCACAAAAAATCTGATCACCAGCCTTATATTCTTTCATGCGAGTGATTTTGCGCAGTTCCCTAAGTGTGTCTGAATTCAACTCAGAACACATCCCACATGCCCGCACTTCACAGGCCTCGCATACAGGGTGATCAGATCCACAATCAGATTTTTCAGTTATAAAGGGGACAACGTTCTTATTATGCATTTTCATTCCTATATAGGCGAACAGCTTGTATTCACTTTGCACGATATCATTGATCTATGTCAATTTAAGATATATCTTTTATATAAGAATATATGCGAATAATTAATAGGTGCCTGTCTCCGTTTTGGGCTTTTTACTCATAGTTTCCTGTAATTCACGAGGTACATATTTTT
>JAEPQF010000035.1:20376-29122 GCA_017640685.1 Hyphomicrobiales bacterium | reverse complement strand
TCATGCTTCGCCAGGATCGTTTTAGCTTTAAATTTTCCATTTTCCTCAAATGAGCCTTCAGCGATAACTCCTTGCCCTTCTTTGAATAAATTCGGCAATAGGCCTGTGTAAGTAACAGGAATAGAGTGACTAAAATCAGTAACTTGGAAAGAAACTGTTAATCCATCATCAAGGCGTTTAAACGTTCCATTTTCAACCATGCCTCCAATGCGGAGTTTTGTTGCACCCTTAGCTTTTCCTGCCATAACGTCAGTTGGTGTGAGGAAAAATACCAAATTATCTTTAAAAGCAAAGGCGACAAGTCCAACACTGACAAAAAGAAGTGTCAAAGCACCAGCAATCACAAAGGCACGTTTTTTCTTTCTAGTCATCTGAAAATTTTCTCCTTAAAGCACTTATAAAATTTAAGCTGCACAAATTAAGCAGCTCTGGGCAGTTTAATTTCAGACCAAATCTGAGAAAGGGCTGAGACAAGCTCTTTTAACATTTCAGGCGTGTGAAGTGGGCCCGGTGTAATGCGTAAGCGTTCTGTTCCACGAGGCACTGTCGGGAAATTAATCGGCTGAATATACATGCCAAATTGCCCAAGTAAGCGATCTGAAACTTCTTTACAAAGCACAGGGTCTCCCACCAAAACAGGAACAATATGCGTTACAGAATCTATATAAGGAATCTCAGCCTCGGTTAAAAGGGCTCGCAATTGAGAAGCTCTCTCTTGTTGCAATTTGCGCTCCTCATCAGAGTCCTTTAAGTGACGAACACTGGTCAAAGCACCCGCTGCAACAGCAGGCGGTAAAGTGGTTGTAAAAATAAAGCCGCTAGCATAGCTACGAATAGCATCGATAGTTGATCTCTTACCTGAGATATAGCCACCAATAACCCCATAAGCTTTAGCTAATGTGCCTTGAATAATGTCAACACGGTCCATAAGATTTTCACGGTCAGCAATACCACCACCTTTAGGGCCATACATGCCAACAGCATGCACTTCGTCTAAATAGGTAAAAGCATTATATTTTTCTGCCAAATCAAGAATTTCTTTCATGGGGCATATGTCACCATCCATTGAATAAACACTCTCAAAAGCAAGTAATTTCGGTCGGTCAGGATCAATCTCTTTCAGGATTTCTTCCAAATGTTCCAAATCATTATGACGAAAAACACGTTTTTCTGCTTTGCCATGTAAAATACCTTGGATCATCGAGGCATGATTAAGCTCATCAGAAATCATCACACAGCCAGGCAATAATTTAGAAAGAGTACTGAGGGTCGATTCATTCGCAACATAACCAGAAGAAAACACAAGCGCTGCTTCTTTGTCATGCAAATCGGCAAGCTCTTTTTCAAGTTGCACGATTAAGTGATGGTTGCCAGAAATATTCCTCGTTCCACCAGCGCCAGCTCCCATGCGGTCAATCGCATCTTTCATAGCATCTAATACCGTTGGATGTTGCCCCATGCCAAGATAATCATTTGAACACCAAACGGTAATATCACTCATCGGCTCAAGCGTGTTGCGCGGACACTTACCATCAACAGATGTGTAATCACCAAAGTTATATGCCTTTGGATATTGGCCAACAATACGCTCTAAGTCCAAAAAGACGCGGTACCGCCCCTCATCCTGAAGTGACTTGATATGATCCTCAAGGCACTGATCGTAATGAAACATGATATTTCCTTTCTAAACCCAATTGAGTAGTCTTTGTGAGTTAAAAACTCATACTCACCTGGCTTCACTTTTCTTGGGGCTGAGCCCGATTTTTATCTAGTTCGGCTAAAAGTTGCTTCACAGCATCTTGTGCCTTTTTGTTGTCTTTTGCGACATCTCTAAGCCGCACGAGTATTTTGCGTGATTCGTCAATCTTCCTGTCACGGATTAACGCCAAAGATTTGTACCAGAGCGCTTCCGGTTTATCGGGCTCTATATCAAGCGCTTGATTGAAATAAGTAAGCGCTTCAGATTGCTCTTGTTTTTCCTTGGAATTAAAATGAATTTCTCCAAGCGCCATAAGAGCTCCAACATATCCCTTATTCTCTGTCGTGATTTTTTTATAAAGAGCAATGGAATCCGCTCTGCGACCAAGCACTAAAAATGAGCGTGCAAGCATCATTTGTTCTCTTCGAGTGCTGCCACCTTCAGCAACCCGTTTCTCTAAGGTCGCGACCATTTTTTGAATTTCAGGCATGGTGGTGTTCGCTGCCACTTCTTGTGGGCTCACTTTGCGAATAACATCTTGCCCATTGAGATGAATAATCAAAGCCGCTGTGGCAACTAAAATAGAAACCGCAAACCCTATCCCATAGCTTGGATAAGCTCTGGGTTTATGATGAGCACTGGTCGCCAGCTTTTCACTCATACTGCGCGCTTGGCGCAATTTATTAAGCGCCCGTTTCGCATCTTCCATCACTTGCTCACGTTCAACCTTGTGCGTTGCTTCAGAAATCTTTCCCTCAGCAAGAGCCACATCAAGATCATTTTGTTCTTTTACCAAACGGTCTTTTTCACTCTCCCATTGAACAGAAAGGTCATTGGTTTCAATACCTGTTCCAAGCGAGCGGTCGGAGCGTCGCTGCCATAACGGAACCAACATAATAAAGAGCGAAAGCCCTCCAAGGGCCAAAATGCTAATCAACGCACTCATAAACGCAGCTCCTTAATGTCGGTCACCTCTTCTGTAGAAAGGTCATCGGATTGCCCATCTTGGTCAAAATTATCAAGATGAGGGTCTTTTATATCTTGCGCACTTGCTTTTAAATTTTGAAAGAGGAACAAAGCGCCAAGCAACGCCATAAATATAGGGAACACCCAAATCACCCAGTGTAATCCCTCTGTTGGTGGTTCCATTAATATGAAATTCCCATAACGATCTTTGAAATAGGTCAATATCTCTTCGTTTGATTGGCCAGCTTTAATCTTGTCTGCAATCAAACGTTTCATTTCAACAGCAACATCAGCATGGCTGTCATAAACACTCTCGCCTTGGCAAACAGGGCAACGAAGCATGCTGGCAACAATACGGATTTTCTTTTCAAGCTCACTTTCAATTCTAACTTGCGGGGCTTGCGCCTTTTCCGCTGCAAAGAGGGAGGACGGGGCGAATACCAAGCTCACACTAATGCAAATAAAAGCAATTAATTGCTTCATTGAACTGCCTCCGCTTGTTTTAATTTGTCGGCTAATATCTTGTGCGTCAAAGCACCAATATGCTTAGCGGCTATCACTCCATCTTTATTAATGAAAAAAGTTTCAGGCATACCATAAACACCATATTCAAGAGCCATCCGCCCTTGTCGATCAATCACAGAAGGGTAGGGGAAATGGCCTCGTTTATCCATAAATCCAAACGCCCCTTTATCCGTGTCTTTTGAATTCACACCCAAGAATTGAACCGTGCCTTTCGGCTGTAAAGCATTGGCCGCTTCAAGCAAAACATGGTGCTCTTCTCTGCATGTCACACACCAGGAGGCCCAAAAATTCAAAATAACAATTTTGCCTTTATAATCTGAAAGCTTGATGTTGCTCTCTTTGCCCAATTGTTTGAGGTCAAAGTCAAAAGCTGGCTTTCCAACGAGAGGTGAAGGGATGAATTTAGTGTCCCGCCCGAGACCAGCCGCAAAGAGGATGAACATCATGATCATCACCCCAATAAGGGCAAAATGCCACCAGCGAATTACTTTTTGAGGTTCAGCGATTTTTTGAGGTTCTGTCGTCATTTATGCGATCGCCTCTTTTGCTGGTTCTGACTTAGGAGTTGAAACAATTTTAGGTGCCCGTTTGGTCATGGCAAATAAAACACCAAATAAAACAATCATCCAGCCAATCCAAACCCAATTGACAAGCGGGTTCCAAAACACTCGTGTGGTCACCTCTCCCTTGCCATGCTCATTTCCAAGGACCACATAAAGGTCACCAAGTAAGGTTGAGTGAATTGAAGCTTCGGTGGTCACCGTTTGCGTCACCGGATAATTCCGCTTTGAAGGCGTGAGAGAACCAGTTGTTCCATCATCCTTTTTCCATTCAAAATAGGCCATGCGTTCAGAATAATTTGGCCCCTTTTGAGGAACAATTGTTTTATACGATAAGGTGTAAGGACCACTTACAATCTGATCACCCGGTTTCATGTTCACAGTTGCTTCTTCTTTGAAAAATGCAGAACCGATGACACCTATAATAAGAACAAGCGTACCAAGATGAACAATAAAACCACCGTAGCGCCGTTGATTGTTCCCCGCCAAAATTGAAAGGCTAGAGAACCAGCTCTTGTCAGTTACTTTCATGTGAGCACGAACCGCGCCAATAATGTCAAGTAAAGTGGCTGCAAAAACAAATCCAACCAAGCCGATTGCAATAAGCGCAATGACATCAGTCGCACCAAGGAGATAAGCAACTAAAGAGATGAACAGAGCCAAACCGAGCGGTATACTAAATTGCTTTTGCATTTTCTTGTAGCTTGATTTCCGCCATGGGATAAGTGGTCCAAGCCCCATCAATAATACAATGCCCAGCATTACAGGAGCCATCACCTTGTTGAAATAAGGTGCCGCAACAGAAACCCGCTCACCCGTTAGCACTTCAATAGCAAGGGGGTAAAGCGTGCCCGTCAAAACAATAATCGCAGCCGCCACAAACAATAGATTATTATATAAAAGAGCAGATTCGCGCGAAATTAAATTTGAAACTTTGTGTGGCCCAATCAAACGGTGCCCACGCCAAACCAACAATCCATAAGCAATGACAGATACAACAATTAAGAAACCAAGAATATATGCACCGCGCCCAGGGTCAGCTGCAAATGAATGAACAGAGGTTAAAACACCAGAGCGAACCAGGAACGTCCCAAGTAGCGATAGGGCAAATGTCGTGATCACTAGGAACACATTCCAGGTTTGGAATAAATTACGTTGGTCTTGCGCCATAATTGAATGCAAAAATGCCGTACCCGTAAGCCAAGGCATCAAAGAGGCATTTTCAACAGGGTCCCAAGCCCAATATCCACCCCAACCAAGCTCATAATAAGCCCAGTATCCACCAAGCAAAATACCACTGGTGAGAGTAACCCAGGCAAATAACGTCCAGCGCCGAGTGGTCACAACCCATTCACGTCCAGATTGTCCTCGTGCCAATGCCGCAATGGCAAAAGCAAAAGGAATAGAAAAGGCCACATACCCCATATAAAGCGTAGGTGGGTGAAAAGCTAGCCCGGGGTCTTGCAAGAGAGGGTTCAAGTCTCGTCCATCCGGTAGCGCTGGGTGCACCTCGATAAAAGGGTTCGAGAGAAAGAGGATAAAGACCATAAAACCGATCTGCAGGCCAGCCAAACTCATAATGACGTAAGGCATAGAAAGCGGATGGCTCTTCCAGTGAATATAAACGGCAATGGCTGAGAACATAGCTAAAAACCAGAGCCACAACATCAGTGACCCTTCATGAGCCCCCCAAAGAGCCGTAATGCGATAAAGTAGAGGAAGTTGGCTATTGGAGTTTTGCGCAACGTAAAGGACAGAATAGTCTTTGATTACAAAAGACCAAATGATTGTAAAGCATGCAATTGTTGTAAGAACAGCAATTAAAATCATGCCATGACGAGCTGCATGCAAAAATGAAGGGGCCCCACGCTGAAGCGCAAGAAAAGCAAGGATCATGGATGCAATCGCAATGATCAATGAAAGACTGGTCGCACCAAGTCCAATTTCAATAAGACTACCACTCATGCATACGCTCCTCTAATGTGGGTGTCATCAATCATTTGGTGTTCCGCTTGTTTGTTTTAATTTCAGCAGCTAAGTTCGAAACGCCAATTTCAATATCTTCAAGTGCAAGAGATGAATAGCCAAAAATTAGGGCCTGCTCATCAATTTCACTTTGTGAAACAACAGTTGATCCTCCAGTTTGCACGCTATATAGGCCGATATTATGAGTTTCTAACATTCTTTTAGAAAGCTCGTCAGCAGTTCCAAATTCTTTTGGTAAATGCCATATCAAATGCAAGCCACCCTCAACTCCGGAAAGGGTAATATCTTCACCAAAATGGCTTTTTAAATGAGAAATAAGAAGATCACGCTTTTCTTTACATTTTTTGCGTAATTTACGCAAATGCCGATCATAAGCCCCATTATCAATAAATTCAGCTAGAGCTGCTTGTTCAAGCCAAGAAGGAGAACCAAAACCCAAGGTTTTGAGAGCTTGCAATGCGGGGATTAAGAAAGAAGGCACAACCAAATACCCAATTTGAATACCAAGAGATTTCTTAAATCCACCAAGATAAATAACACTGCCATTTTTAGAAATAATATCAGATGGAACAGTCTCATCTCTTTCAGCTATGCGATTATCAAGACCTTTAAGAGCTGTTAGCGGAGAGCCGCCATAACGAAAATCACTTGTTGATTCATCCTCAATCACCATGATCCCAGTTTTATGAGCCCACTCGAGTAGTTCTACCCGGCGAGAAAGCGCCATACTCACTCCTAAAGGGAACTGATGAGAAGGGGTAACATAAGCCAAACCATTTGAAATGCTGGGATGAAATCTATTTGTTTCTAGAGCTGGAGTTGTTTTGTTGTCAAAATCAGGTAGGAGAGTGGCCTGCAATCCCTCTTCATCAACTTCAATGTCATAAACATTTGTTTTGTAATGTGAAAAAAGTTTAGCGATACCACTAGGCCCCGGCGCTTCCATAATAGCAGGAGCTCCTTCGCAAAGTAAAAGCTGGCAAAGCAAGCCTCTTGCTTCTTGAACGCTTGAAACAATCACAACATCTTCAGCTGACGCTATAATACCACGCGCCGGGCCTAAATGCTCCGCGATAGCACGGCGCAAATCAAAAGAACCAAGGGGATCAGTTGCCTCATAATAATGGTCATCAATCTGCATGAGTTTACGATTTAGAAGTCGGCGCCAAGTGCGAGCGGGAAACGCTTCTACATCAGGCAAACCAGGACGAAAATCTATTGAAAGAGGTTGCTTTAAAGATGTATCTAATTGAGCGGGAAGTGCAGTATCCATTGCCTGAGGTGTTGTAATAACAGTCTTGGCTGCATCAGTGAGAGGTAAATGCGTCTTAAACTCAGCTTTTGCGCTTTTAATATCTGTTACATTTGTTTCATTAGCTTGAGGCTTCAATCCACTTTCAGGAATAGCATCACTAACAAAAGTTCCAATGGAACGCTTGCTTTCAATGTACCCTTCCGCCAACAGGCGATCATAAGCAAGAACCACAGTGTTACGTGAAACGCCAAGCTGTTCACTAAGAGCTCTAGTTGCCGGAAGCGGTGTGCCAGAGGTCAGCTGCCCATCAATGATCATGGCACGAACTTGCTCAAACAGCTGCGCCTGCAAGGGGCGGCCGGTATTCACATTCAGCATGAGAGCTACATTTTCAGCAGCTTTTAGCACAATTCACTTGACCTTTAACTTTGATAAGAGAGGCCTCTTATCGTGAAAACAGCAAAATTAATCTCTTTGGTCTCAAAGTCGTATTTTTGATTTAAAGTCAGAGACCTTTAATATTTTCTTGGGAATGTGGCGTGAGCTGATCAACCGTGGACCCATGAAATATTTAGTTTTTATACTAAAAATAAGTCCAATTTCCAACAACTTTATGGGTCCACCTGTACGAAAGATGGCAATAAGGGCGATTTGTCGCAATAATTACAGATGTTTAATGCTAGAAACTCTTTTTAGAGTTGTTCCAATGAAGTGATGTTTAGTCAAGTTAATATGGGGCTGTTTTGATAAATTAGGCTATGATGACTGCTCAAAAAACAAAAATGAGGGGTAATTTCATGAAAATTAAGTTTCAAGCCATTAAGAAGCCAAGCATCATCAAATCTTTCAAAAAAATCTCATTTCTGTTAGCTGTGAGCTGTGGATCTCTCTTGCTCTCAGAGCAAAGCTTTGCTGCAACTGTGGAATATACTTGTAACGAAGGAATACCTCTAATTGTTGAATTTGTTGAAGAAAACCATGTTTCAATAGCGAAAATTTCTCATGATAGTTCTCCAAAAATTACCCTTGTGAGCGTAAGGTCTGGTTCGGGGGTAAAATATTCCAATGGCAATTGGGTTCTTCATGTGAAGGGAAAAATCGCTTTGGTCGGCACACAAGGTGAATTTGATGATAAATGCACCGAGGTGACAAGAAGAAGTGATGAAATGCCTCAACCTGAGAGTATTTCTTATCCAAGAGAAGCAAAGTCATGGGGTGGCATCGTGCGGTCCGGCCCCGGACAGCATTATAAGAAAAGAGCGTCCCTGAAAGAAGGGGAGTGGATAACGCTACTAGAAAAAACAAACGAAATGTTCCAAGGACGTCCTTGGTTTAAAATCAAGTATCGTGGCCGTGTCGGTTATCATTGGGGCGGCATTGTGTGCTCAGTCGGTAAATATGTCGAAGGCACGTATCAAGTTTGTAATTAATTCAAACGGTTAAAGAAGAATTCATCACTAGAGCCAACAATTTTTGGATCTGGTTCAGTGGCCACCTCAGGATCTTTAGCCCCATAATCAACCTTACTCAAAACCAGCTTTATGGCATTTAATCTAGCGCGGCGCTTATCATTTGATAAAATCACAGTCCAAGGCGTTTTAGGGCGATGAGTTGCCTGAAACATTTTCTCTTTAACTGCCGTGTAGTCATCCCATTGATTGATGGCTTCAAGGTCAATTGGAGAAATTTTCCAATGTTTTAACGGGTCATGGCGCCGCTTGTGCAACCTGCGCAATTGCATTTCCTGGCCAATGG
>JAEPQF010000035.1:0-20366 GCA_017640685.1 Hyphomicrobiales bacterium | reverse complement strand
GAGCCAAATTTTTATAAGATGAATGCCATCATTAACAAGCATCTCCTCAAATTTGGGGGCTTCTTCTAAAAAGAGTTTGTGCTGTGCTTCTGAACAAAAGCCCATAACCGGCTCAACACCAGCACGGTTATACCAGGAGCGGTCAAAAAATACCATTTCACCTGCGGTTGGTAAATGTTGAATGTAGCGCTGAAAATACCATTGTCCACGCTCTGTTTCGGATGGTTTAGAAAGCGCAACGACATGTGCATGCCGTGGATTGAGATGTTGTTGGAACCTATGAATAGTTCCGCCTTTACCAGCGGTATCCCGCCCCTCAAACAAAACAACAATTCTCTCTCCAGTATTAGCAATTGAGCGTTGCAGTTTTAATAGTTCAATTTGTAAAGCGGTGAGCTCTTTTTCATACGACTTGCGGTTCATGCGATCTTCATAAGGATGCCCTCCACTCAAAAGAGCATGGTCTTCAATCCATGGGTCTAATTCCGGATCTGAAAGGGTAAAATTCTTAATTGCTTCACGTCGTTTTTCATCGCTCATATTGGGTCCACTTTCTTTCCGCGCAAAAAAAGCCTACAACTTTTGCTGGTAACATATAAATGAAACAGTTTTTGTCTATCTAGGGTGGAAGTAAATCATAGATGAAGTCAATGAGCTTTGAGATTTTCAGCCCAATTGAGCACAGTTTCTTGCCTCAGAATAAAGAGAAAGCTAAAAAAACAATCAAATCGAGACAGTCATCAAGATTTTAGATACCATTTAAGCCCACTATTTAACTTTGAAAGAAAACAATAAGAAATTTGGCGAATGGGCTAAAAATACTGAAACCAACAGTTTTTAAGAAGGTCGCTAAAAAATATCCCCTCTTAAAAAAGAAATTTAAGTGAAGTGAAAAGTGAAAGAACAACTATCATCTGCTCTCTATCGGCTTTTAAGCACCTGGCCTTTCATGCTCTTTACAGCAACGGTTCTAATTATCATAAGTAGTTATACAAGCCTTTCATTTTCAAGTGCGATGTTTGCATTTGTTTCTACCACTTGTGGCCTTGCTTGGGCATCGGCGCCCATCGCAAAAGAAAGAGAGCAAAACGCGAAGGTCGCAAGGAGTAATACAGCAAAAAGAAAAAATGAAAAAATCATCTGGGCTCAGTTAATCGAATCAATTCCAGATCCAATCTTTATCTTAGGTAAGCAAAATAAGTTATTGTACGCTAATGAGCAGGCGAAAAACATATTTAATATCAAAAAATTAGGGGTCAGTGTTTCAGCTGTCATTCGCACACCCAAATTACTTGAAGCAATTGAAGCTGTATCTGAAAGCAAAGAAAAAAAGAAAATTCAATTATTAGAGCGGACCCCAATTGAAAGGCAGTTTACTGTTAATATTGCCTGGCTTTCAAAAGAAGATGACCGAGATCCAACCATTCTAGTGCATTTCAGGGATTTAACCGAGCAAGAACGATTAAATAAAATGCGCGCAGATTTTATCGCAAATGCCAGTCATGAACTAAGAACGCCAATTGCATCACTTCTTGGATTTGTAGAAACCCTACAAGGGCCAGCAAAAAATGATGAAGTGGCGAGGGAAAAATTCTTAGGCATTATGGCAGTGCAGGGAAAGCGAATGACCAGTTTGATTGATGATTTGCTGTCTCTTAGCCGTGTTGAAATGAACGCACATAAAATTCCAAGTGAAAAAGTCGATCTCATCACTTTGCTTCATAATACAATCGACAGTCTCACTCCCTTGGCAGAACAGCAAAATATCAAATTAGAATTTGAAGAACCTGAAGGCGAATTCATCGCCATTGGTGAAGATGATGAGCTATCCCAAGTTTTTCAAAACTTGGTTCACAATGCCATCAAATATGGGAAAAGCGATGGGGAAGGGTATGTTCGCATATATCTTGCCGAGATTAAACGAGATAAAAACAAGCAAGAGAAAATCAAAATCATTGTTGAAGATAATGGCATTGGTATCGCCTCCCATCACATCCCACGTCTAACAGAACGTTTTTATAGAGCAGACATAGAGCAAAGCCGGGAAAAGGGGGGCACAGGTTTAGGGTTAGCGATCACCAAACATATTATCACTCATCATAGAGGTGAATTAAAAATCAATTCACGCCAAGGGCATGGCTCAATATTCTCTGTTTTGCTCCCAAAAGCTTAGACTGGTGGCAAACCTCAGACTCATAAATTTCAACAAAACGATCTATTATTTTAATTTCTTAATAGATTCTTAAAGATAATTTCTTCCGTGTTCCCGCTAAATGACATCCAAAACCATGAAAAATGGGCTTGTGGATAACTTGTTCTTTTAAATCAATGACTTGAATTGTCATAATAGATTTGCAAAAGTGTCATAAAACTCTGGTCAATGGCCGTTAGGTTGGCCTCGCTCGTCCTTGAGTTTATTCGTGTTGCGTTTACTTAGTTATCGAAAAACTTGGGATGATATTTAAAACATGAAAATGATCAAATACTCTTAGGGAGTTCCCCCATGAATAAGTTTTTAATCGGAGCAGTGACTGTTCTTTCAGTTGGTACATTAGTGAGCTCACCTGCATTAGCAGAGCAGCGCAAGCACGTATCAGTTGCAGGTTCATCAACTGTATTACCTTACGCAAACATCGTAGCTGAAGAATTCAAAAAAGCTTTCCCAAAACACAAGACAGTAATCGCATCAGGCGGTTCTTCAAAAGGCATCAAGCTTTTCTGTCAAGGTCTTGGTGAAGCAACAATCGACGTTGCAAACGCTTCTCGTAAGATGAAAGAAAAAGAAGTTAAGAAATGTGCTGAAAAAGGCGTTAAAGAAATCATCGAAGTTCGCTTCGGTTATGACGGCATAGTATTCGCACGTGACGCAAAATCAGAGTGGAAAAACTTCGCTCTAACACCAAAAGACGTTTACCTAGCTCTTGCTAACGTAATTCCAGTAAACGGCAAATTGGTTGCTAACCCAAACAAAACTTGGGATCAAGTTAACCCAGCATTCCCTAAGTGGAAAATCACAGCTTACATTCCTGGCGAAAACCACGGTACACGTGAAGTTTTCGAAAAGAAAGTTATGCGCGCTGGCTGTAAAGAAGTTGGTGGTGAAAAGCTTCACAAAGCTGCGGTCGTTGCTGCTGGTAAAGTGACAGTTGAAAAGAAAATCAAAAAAGCTGCTAAGAAACTTTGCTACAAAGTTCGCACAGATGGCGCTTCAGTAGACATCGCTGGTGACTACACAGAAACTCTAGGTCGTATCGACAGCAACAAGCAAGGCATCGGCGTTTTCGGTCTTTCTTTCTACGAAAACAACACAGACAAGCTAAAAGTTGCAACAATGTCAGGTATCACACCTTCAGTTGAAACAATCTCAACAGGTAAATACCCAGTTTCACGTCCACTATTCTTCTACGTGAAAAAAGCTCACATTGGCAAAATTCCAGGTCTTAAAGAATACATGGAATTCTTCACATCTGAAAAAATGATCGGTGAAGATGGTCCACTAGCTGAATACGGCTTGGTTCCAATGCCTAAGAAAGAGTTCGATGAGCTGCAAGCAGCTATCAAAGCTCAAAACGTAATGTAAATTTTACAATACGAAATTCTGCCAGACCGGAAGTGCTTCCGGTCTGGTAATTTGACTTAAAGAATACTGAATATAATTATTAATCTTACATCTTCTCTATGTTACTTTGAGTATTAGAGTTGCTCTGAGCTTAAGAGAAGGCAAACTACAGTCACCTCGGATGCAAAAATCATTTACATCCATGAAGGTGAAACTGCGAGGTAAAAGTGTCTGAAGTACTTTCATTATACGTGACAGGTTTTCTCACCTATATTCTTCCTCCGGTCATAGTAGTTTCTATAGTTTTCTTTATAGGTAAGTGGAAAGCGCAAGGTCTTGCAAAGCAAACCAGCACAGCAGCAAATGCAGCAGGTCTTCATTCGCGCCCACCTTATCACGGTGCTTTTTTAGCACTTGTATCTTTTCTCCCAGCGGTTCTTGTTTTCTTAACATGGAGTATCGCCGAGGGCCCAGTTATCAAGGGCATGGTCAATAACACATTACCAGCAAGCGTAACCAAGCTTGATCAAGGTAAGCAAGATCTGATCACGAGTGTGATCGGCACTATCGAAAATGGCTTGAATAAATTAGATCAAAAAGAATTGGATCTTTTAAAATCTGCCTCTAAGGGAGATCAAGCAGCCGTTCCTGTTGAGCCAGAAACAGTTCGAAAATTATTTGAATCAAAAAACATTATTCTTGCTGACAATCCGGAACCTTATCTTTTGGCAGCCGCATTAAAAAGCCGAGATTTGGTTCAGTTCAGCACCTACGGTAAATATATCGCTTTTGTTTTGATTAGTATCGCAGCATTCTTGTTTGCTTATTCAAGCATCAAGCTGAGATTGCGCGCACGAAACGGTGTTGAAACCATTATTAGATGGTTCTTAATCCTAGCTTCGGTTATTGCGATTGTTACCACATTCGGCATTGTATTTTCAGTGCTTTTTGAAACAATTAACTTCTTCCAGATTATTCCACCTTCAAACTTTTTCTTTGGAACTGTTTGGGACCCACGCTTCGGATGGGGGGCAACAGGTGGTGATGGAAACTTTGGTCAATATGGCTTCTTGCCACTTCTTTGGGGAACACTCTATATCTCAATTGTGGCTCTTCTAGTGGCTGTACCAATTGGCCTGTTCTCGGCAATTTATATGTCAGAATATGCCGGGCCAAAATTACGCTCAATTGCTAAGCCAGCTTTAGAAATTCTCGCTGGTATCCCAACAATCGTATATGGCTTCTTTGCCCTTGTGACAGTTGGCCCCTTCTTCAGAGATGCAGGTGCCGTCGTTGGTTTAGAGATTAATGCGTCATCAGTCCTAACAGCTGGCTTCGTGATGGGGATTATGATCATCCCATTTATCTCATCTTTATCAGATGACATCATTAATGCAGTGCCGCAATCTTTGAGAGAAGGATCACTTGGTCTGGGGTCAACCAAATCTGAGACAGTGACCAAAGTTGTGCTGCCTGCCGCGCTTCCAGGCCTAGTTGGTGCTGTTATGCTAGCGGCATCAAGAGCGATTGGTGAAACAATGATTGTGGTGTTAGCTGCCGGTATCGCCGCCAAGCTACATATGAACCCATTCGATGCTTTAACAACAATCACAGTGAAAATCGTAAACCAGCTTACAGGTGACCATGAATTTGGCAGCCCAGAAACATTAGTGGCCTTTGCCCTTGGTTTATCCTTGTTTGTAATCACTTTAATGCTGAATGTGTACGCACTTTATATTGTGCGCAAATATCGGGAGCAGTATGACTGATGGAAGTTCAAGAAGAAATGTCAAAAGACCTCTCAACGCATTCTGCGGCTGTTAAAAGACGCATGAGCCAGCGTTTGAAAAAAAGACAAGCGGCTGAAAAGCGCTTTCAATTTTATGGTCTTGCTGCCATCTTCATTGGTATGATGTTTTTGGTTATTTTGTTCACGACAATCATCGGCAAAGGTTGGCCAGCATTCTTACAGACGTCTGTTCTGGTGAATGTAAATCTCGATCCTGAGATCATTGATCCTACAGGTGAGAGAAACGTCGATAAAATGATGCAGGCGAATTATACCAAAATCGCAAGGCAAGGTCTCTATGCCGAATTGGGCGGCAAACCTAAAAACAGAAGAGATCGCAAACTTATGCATAATCTTCTATCTCGCGGTGTCGACGTTCAGATTCGCGATGCGGTTATTGCTGACCCATCACTGATCGGCAAAACAGTACCAATCTGGCTTTACGCACACGGCAATGTTGATGCCTTGTTGAAAGGTGCAATCGATAGAAATACCGATAATTCAAGCCGGTTGGTGAAAGATAAGCAAATAGCTTGGATGGACAAACTTGTAGCTGAAGATAAAATGGTCAAGCGCTTCAACTGGGGCTTGTTCACTCACCCAGCCTCTAGTCAACCTGAAACAGCAGGCTTAGGTGTTGCACTAATTGGTACTTTCTTCATGGTTATTATTGTGTTGCTACTCGCCATTCCTATTGGCGTCGCAGCTGCTGTCTATCTTGAAGAGTTTGCACCGAAGAATAGAATTACAGATGTGATCGAAGTTAACATCAATAACCTTGCTGCGGTTCCATCAATTGTGTTCGGTCTCTTAGGTCTGGCTGTTTTCATTAATTTCATGGGGCTTCCAAGATCTGGCTCTATTGTTGGTGGTTTGGTTCTAGCTCTTATGACACTACCAACCATCATCATTGCCACAAGAGCTGCCTTGCGGGCAGTGTCGCCTTCTATCCGAGAAGGTGCCTATGGTGTAGGCGCTTCAAAAATGCAAACGATTTTCCATCATGTTTTACCTCTAGCATTTCCTGGCATTATGACAGGAACGATCATTGGTATCGTTCAAGCCGTAGGTGAAACAGCACCACTTCTGATGATCGGTATGGTTGCCTTTGTGCAAGATTTCCCAACAACACCAATGGAACCTGCAACAGCCTTGCCCGTACAAATTTACATGTGGGCAACATCAGCTGAACGTGGTTTCGTTGAACGTACAGCTGGTGCAACAATGGTCTTGCTTGCTGGATTATTTATATTAAATGCCGCAGCGGTCTATTTAAGAAGAAAGTATGAAAGAAAATGGTAGCAACCCACGTAGTTGAAAGTAAGGCGCCTATGTTAGAACAAACGAACGACTTGGCAGAAGCTGAAACAACAAATGTTGAGCCAGCAGAGAAATCCACGAAAATCACCTCTGAGGATGTTTGCGTCTATTACGGTGAGAAACAAGCCTTGTTCGGAATTGACCTGGAGATTCCAGAAAATTCTGTAACATCGCTTATTGGACCATCCGGTTGCGGTAAATCTACCTATCTTCGCTGTATTAACCGTATGAATGACGTGATTGATATCTGCCGGGTAACAGGCACAATTAAAATTGATGGTAAAGACATTTACGATCCATCATTGGACGTTGTTGAGCTGCGTGCACGCATTGGCATGGTATTCCAAAAGCCAAACCCATTTCCAAAGAGCATTTATGACAACATTGCTTACGGACCACGTATCCACGGGTTAACAAGCAACAAAGCAGAGCTAGATGAATTAGTTGAGAACAGTCTCATCAAAGCAGGGCTTTGGAACGAAGTAAAAGATCGTTTAAGTGGGCCAGGTACAGGACTTTCAGGTGGTCAGCAACAGCGCCTATGTATCGCAAGAGCCATTGCAACAAAACCAGAAGTTATTTTGATGGACGAACCATGTTCGGCACTTGACCCAATTGCAACTGCAACCATTGAAGAACTGATTGATGAATTGCGTAGCAATTACACCATTGTCATTGTGACACACTCTATGCAGCAAGCAGCTCGTGTTTCACAAAGAACAGCATTTTTCCACCTAGGTAAAATCATTGAGGAAGGTGAAACAACTCAAATCTTCACAAACCCTCAAAATGAGAAAACTCAAGATTATATCACTGGCCGCTTTGGTTAAGAGTGTAAAAATCAAATGGTTTCAGAATTAAAGGGTTAGGAATTAATCATGACTACAGAGCATATCGTATCATCTTATGAAGATGAACTCGCCAGCCTAGACAGCAAGATTGCTCAAATGGGCGGTTTGACAGAAACATTGATAGCGCAAGCTTTTGATGCCCTTTGTAAAGGTGATGTTGCAAGCGCGAATAACGTCATTCTAGATGATGCAAAGATTGATGAATTTGAATTAGAAATTGAAGAGCAAGCTGTAACTATGATTGCTCGCCGTCAACCAATGGCTCTTGATTTGCGCCAAATCATGGTTGCGATTAAAATTACCTCAGATTTAGAGCGCATCGGTGATCTCGGTAAAAATATCGCGAAACGTGTATTGAGCATTCATACTGAAATTCAGCCAAATCAACTGATGCATGGCATGAAATCTATGCAAGATTTAGCCCTCTCTCAGTTGAAAGATGTGCTTGACGCTTATGCCGAGCGTAACACAGAAAAAGCACTTGCTGTTTGGCGCGGTGATGAAGAAATTGATGCCATCTATAATTCTCTGTTTAGAGAATTGCTGACATATATGATGGAAGACCCACGTAATATCGGTCTTTGTACCCATCTTTTATTCTGCGCGAAAAATTTAGAACGCATTGGTGATCATACAACCAATATCGCAGAAAATGTTCATTATCTCGTTCTTGGAACAAACATCAATGAAGCACGCCCTAAAGGGGACAACACCTCAAGAATGTTGATTAATCAAGACGATTAAATTTCTCAAAAGGGGAATGAATTTTTTCACTCCCCTTTTGAAGCCGAAATATTGAAATAACAGGATCCCACGAATGAACGCTAATATTTTAGTGGTAGAAGATGAAGAGCCTCTCGCCCTTCTCTTACAGTATAATCTTGAAGCAGAAGGTTTTAATGTCAACATCATCGACCATGGTGATGAAGTTGAATTAGCCGTTCTAGAAACAGCACCAAATCTCATCATTATGGATTGGATGCTACCGGGCGTTTCTGGTTTAGAATTATGCCGCCGTGTTCGTTCGAATGGCAAAACATGTAACATCCCAATCATCCTCCTAACAGCTCGCGGCGAAGAATCTGATAGAATTCGTGGGCTTACAACAGGCGCAGATGATTATGTTACCAAACCATTTTCAGTGCCAGAACTTGTGGCCCGCGTAAAAGCCGTTTTGCGCCGCGCAAACCCTGAAAGTATCGCGGATGTGCTAACAGTTGGCGATGTTGAATTAGACCGAAATGCCTATAAAGTGAACCGTGGTCCGCGTGAAGTACGCTTAGGTCCAACAGAGTTTAGATTGCTCGAATTCCTAATGGAAAGCCCTGGCCGTGTTTATAGCCGCAGTCAGCTATTAGACAGCGTTTGGGGGCAAAATGTCTATGTTGATGAACGTACTGTCGATGTTCACATAGGTCGCTTGAGAAAAGCTCTCAATCGCGGCAAAGAGGTAGACCCAATCCGCACAGTTCGTGGTGCTGGCTATTCGATCTCTGATCAGGGCGAAAAAGTCCAAGCACGCGCTTAATTTGTAAATAATCACCACTGAAAACCACTTAGGAGGTTTCAGTGGTGATTTTTGGGCTGCCATGAGAAGTTAGAGTAAGCGATTGATTTTTAATAACTTTATTGCAAAACTCTTTCTTCTAACCACATTTTCTCACACAGATGTGATAATGTCTGAAGTGCATTTTTTGTAAATTCAGGCAATCTATCAAGCAATCGCAGCATTGTGCACTTAAAGCACTGTTCCTAAAACCATGTGTTTTTTAGGAATAAGGTGATTGTATGCGGCATAAAACATCTCCTGAAATGGAGTGATGAAACTGCCAAACCAAACAATCAAAAATAAATAATGAAACTATGCTAAGATCTTATGCGGAGAAGGATGAGAGAATGAATGTGAATAGACGACTTTTCCTAACAGCCAGTACGACAACATTAGTCGTGGGCGCTATAGGAATTGCAGGTGGAGGCATTAAATTTATGAGTACAGCAAATGCAGAAACAACCATCACACCCATAAAGAAAACGGATGCTGAATGGAAAGAAATTCTCACGAGTGAACAAGATCGCGTGTTGAGAAAAGAAGGAACAGAGCGCGCTGGCACAAGCCCATTAAATAATGAAAAACGCGAAGGTGTTTATCATTGCGCAGGCTGTGACAATCCTCTGTTTAACTCAAGCACAAAATATGATAGCGGCACTGGATGGCCAAGTTTCTATCAACCAATTGATGGCGCTATCGGCACAAAAGCTGACTATTGGCTAGGATACAAACGAACTGAATATCACTGTGCCCGTTGTGGTGGTCATCATGGCCATGTTTTTAATGATGGTCCTAAGCCAACTGGTCTACGTTATTGCAACAATGGTGTTGCTCTAACTTTCAAGCCAAAAGAAGCTTAGATCAAATAAAAATCCCTTTGCAGTTCATTATGTTGAATTGCAAAGGGATATTAATGATTGAAAATTTTTAGCTTTAGATAACGTAAATAAAGGCGAGTAAAGCTGCGCCTAGGATAAAGCGATAAATAACAAATGGCATCATAGACATCCGCTTTAACAGTGCCATCATAAACCAGATGGAGAATAACGCTGTTAGAAACGAAAGCACACCAACAAAAATAGCATCTGTTTGCAAAGACGCATCGCCAGATTGAACCAGCTCATAAACAGTGCCAAGTCCAAGTCCTAAAATCGATGGAATAGCAAGCAACATAGCAAAGCGAGCTGCTTCAACCCGATTGAATTCTAAATAACGAGCAGCTGACATGGTAATGCCGGAACGTGATGCACCCGGGATCAGAGCAATAATTTGCGACAAACCAACAAACAATGCATCTTTCCAAGTTATATCTTCAAGCTTACGTGTCATTGGCGGATTTTTATCGCACCACCAAAGAACAAATGCAAAAATAATGTTTGCCCAAGCAATCACTTGTATGGTTCTAAGCTCTTTGTAATACCCAGATTTAAGTAATAGAAACCCAGCGATTAACAAAGGAATACTGGCAACAACCAGGTAGATTAAAAACTGAGTTTCGCGATTAAAGCGGCCTAAAAGCAAATTGCCAGCAGCTTTGAGCAACATGGCAATATCGCGCCAAAAATAAATGAGAACAGCAAATAAACTGCCAAAATGCACCGCCACATCAATCAATGGGCCCTGGTCTTGCCAATTTGTGAGCAAATGAACGAGATTTAAATGCCCTGAGGAACTAACCGGCCAAAACTCGGTTAAACCTTGAATAATCGATAATATGAGCAACTGTTCTATTGGCAACTCAACCTCCATATGCTCACAACTAGTTTTGTGAGGCTGTTAAAAAATGTCTGTTTTTCGACATGAAATTTCAGTATTCCATATAACTAATCAAAGCAAGCCAATAATTGATGCTTGTTCTAAGCCCTTATGATAAGTCATTATCAAAAGAGCCATTTATACAGTAAGATCCTGCCATCTTACACTTTAAGATTATTGATTGACGGAGCCTAAAACGTGCAGCTCATACATTATTCCCTTTGCCCTCACTCAAGAACAGCAAGACTGTTATTAAATGAGTATGGCATAGAAACGGCATTAGCTGAAGAAAAGCCTTGGGAATGGCGTGCACCCTTCCTTGCTGTTAATCCAGGCGGTAATCTTCCTGTTATCCTGTTGGATAATGCAGCCATTTGCGGCATTTACCCAATCACTGAATATTTAATAGAAACAAATGTTTACACGGAAGATGCTACAATTCCGGAACTCTTACCAGAAGAGCCAGTTGCAAGAGCAGAAACACGGCGTATGGTAGATTGGTTTCACACCAAATTTTATCATGAAGTTTGGTCTTATCTCTCTTATGAACGCATTGAGAACCCATTTGTACATAGAAAAGCTCCCAATCCTGAAGCTATTCGTGCAGCCATGGCGAATTTACATAATCATATGGCCTATCTCAGCCGCCTTTTAGAAGAAAGATATTGGATTGGCGGAGATTATATTAGCATTGCAGATATTGCAGCCGCCGCTCATATTTCTTGTCTTGATTTTATTGGCGATGTGACGTGGGAAAGAGCTCCAATTGTGAAAAATTGGTATGCAAGAGTGAAATCACGCCCTTCTTTTAGACCCTTATTGCAAGACACTGTCCCTGGAATTGTGCCACCTCCCTTTTACACCAATCTGGATTTCTAAACTGAACCCGGCCATATTAAGTGAATGATGAAAAGCGAATTGAAATTAGCGCTCCAAAGACAAGCTCTCACAGAAGGGTTTGACTTGGTTGGAATTACCAGTGCAGATTTACCAGAATTAAATAAGATCGCTTTTTCTGAGTTTCTCATCAATAATTGGCATGGCGACATGCTGTGGATGGAAGAGAAAAAACAAAGACGAGAAAACCCAAGTCATTTGTGGCCAGAGGCCAAAAGCGTGATTATGCTTGCTATGAATTATGGGCCTGAGCAAAACCCATTGCCAGAATTAAGAAAAACAAAAAACGGTGTTTTATCTTGCTATGCAAAGGGTAAGGATTATCATGACATCGTCAAAAAGAAGCTAAAAAATTTAGCTCGCTGGTTTGTTACAGAAACTGGTGCCGAAGTGAAAGTCTTTGTTGATACAGCCCCAGTAATGGAAAAACCATTGGCCATGCAAGCAGGCATCGGTTGGCAAGGAAAGCATACGAATATAGTCAGCCCAAAACTTGGCTCATGGACATTTCTTGGTGCTATCTTCACAACTGAAGCCATAGAAATAGATGAACCTGAGAAAGATCACTGTGGTTCTTGTCGGAAATGCCTTGATATCTGTCCAACAAATGCCTTTCCAAAAGCTTACCAACTTGAGGCAACCAAATGCATCAGCTACCTCACCATTGAACATCAAGGAATGATCGATCGAGAGTTGCGGTCAAAAATGGGCAACCGGATTTATGGGTGTGATGATTGTCTCGCTATTTGCCCATGGAATAAATTTGCTAAAAAAGCTGAAGAGTTGCGTTTTCTTGCTCGTGATGAAATCGACAACCCGCCGTTAAAAGAACTTTTAAAACTTGATGATGAGAGCTTTCGAAAAAAGTTTAGCGGCACTCCTATTAAACGAACTGGACGAGATCGGTTTATTAGAAATTGTTTAATTGCAGCAGGAAATTCCAAAGATCAAGAGTTGGTACAAGATGTGCAAAATCATTTAAGAGATGAGAATGAGTTGGTGCGAGCTACCTCTGTTTGGGCCATGGAGCAACTCCTTCAAAAAGAAGACTTTACCAAATTAAAACAAACTGAAATAGTAAAAGAAAAACACCCGCTTGTTTTAAGCGAATGGCATAAAAGCGAACCAGAAAATGAATAATAAAAATGATCTGCTGTGTTTAGGAGCTGGCTACACCGCCCAAACCATGATGAGACTTTACCCTGCTAATCAAATGTGGGGCACCACCAGAACACCCAATAAAGCAAAAGCAATTCAAGATATTGGCGCGGTCCCAATTATTTTCTCAGGTGAAACCACATCAGAGGAACTAAGCCCTATATTAAGAGAAGCTGAGAATATTCTCATTTCCATCAGCCCTAAATTAGATGGTGGCCCGCTGTTAAAACACCATGAAGCAGACATTCTCGCCAATAAAAACTTAAGATGGATTGGCTACCTTTCAACGGTTGGTGTTTATGGCAATCATGATGGCGAATGGGTTGACGAAAATTCAGAAACAAGACCCGGGTCAGACAGGTCTTTATGGCGTAAAAAAACAGAAGATCAGTGGTTAACCCTTGCCAAAGAAGAGGGGCTCCCAGTGCACATCTTTCGCCTGCCTGGTATTTACGGTCCAGGAAGAGGGCCACTTGAAAAATTAAAAGCTGGCACAGCACGGCGCATAAATAAACCAGGTCAAGTTTTCAACCGTGCTCATGTTGAAGACATCGCTATGATCTTGGAGACCTCATGTCATAATCCAAACCCAGGAGCGATCTATAATATCGCAGATGATGAACCAGCCCCGCCTCAAGACGTGCTCGCCTATGCGGCTGAGTTACTCGGTGTTGAAGTGCCACCACTAATTGAATTTGAAGATGCCGAAATGTCAAAAATGGCCAAAAGCTTTTATTCAGACAACAAGCGAGTCTCTAACAAACGCATCAAGGAAGAACTCGACATCACTCTCAAATACCCTACCTACCGAGAAGGTATCAAAGCTTGCCTTTAAAGTCATAAAAACGAATTACCCTTTTTCATTATGGTGAAGTAGTGAGTTTCAATTTAAATTTAAAAGGAAGATAATGGGAGTAACTTATTTTTATTTTCGAGCCTCTAATGCCGAGTTAGCATTAGAATTGATGAGAAAAGAAAATTGGTTTGCAAATTCTGATGGCGAAAAAAATAAACATAAAGTGGTTCCATTAAAAGGGATAGATCATGCCGTTATGCTGGGCAGATTAATAGCCATTATACGTTTTAAACCCTTTTGTAACGAGATTGCTAAAAGTAAAACCATCTGGCCCCCATTAGAAACAAAACCGAAGACACCAGAAGATTATGCCAATTTATCCCCAGACTCGCCCTGGCTCCACGGGCCATATTTAGAAAGGCTAGAAATGGGAATTCGTGACGACTTGCATTCGGTAAATTTAAATATGGTTACGGGGCTAGCCGAACAATGGGCAGAAATAGAAGAATGGGATGAAAGTGAAAAAGTGACAGTAAGCCAGCTTGTTACGATAATTACAGATCTAGTTACTCTAGCTAGAAATGCTTATGAAAAAAATGAAATGATGTTTGTTCTTTCTATTTTGTAAATTTACTATGCAAAGCAAATATTTGAGCTTAGTAATTTTCAGGGAAGCCTCTAAGCTATTAGAAAAGTCTGTTCTTCGTCAAAGTCTACGATATCAACGATCTCGTCTTTTAAGGGAAGTTGGATGGTAAAAATCGTCCCTTGCCCTTGCTCCGATTGAACACTAATCTCACCATCATGCATTTCAATAAGTGTTTTCACTAAGTTAAGCCCAATGCCAGTTCCAGGTATTCCAGTTGATGTTTTGGCGCGGAAAAAACGCCCAAACAATTTAGATACATCGTCTTCATCCATGCCTAAACCATGATCTTTCACAGTAATGAATATGTCTGTTTCTGCGACCCAGCCTTTAACAAAAATATCAGGTGCATCGGGTGAATATTTCACGGCATTAGATAAAAGATTAGTCATCACTTGAGTAAGAGCACCAGCATCTGCAATAAATAAGTCAGGCAAATCCGCAATGTCATAAGTAATTGTGTGTGTGGTCACGATTTCATTTTGGTTATCACAGCAATGCTCAATGAGATCGCGCAAATTTATCTCTTTAGGAGAAATAGACAATTTACCATTATCAGCTTGTGCAACCAATAATGTTGACTCAATCAAATCCAGCATACGTTGTACCGAATTATGAATTTTTCGAGTTCGCTTAACGATATCATCAGAAGAAAGCCTGTCTTTGCGCCGTTCCATCCGACGAGCAGAGGCATCAATAATAGCCAAAGGTGTACGGAATTCGTGACTGGCCATTGAAACAAATTGCCGCTGCAATTCGTTTAATTCTTTTTCTTTAGAAAGAGCTTCCTGCAACTCTTCAGCCTGGAGTTTTAAATTTTCCTGCAAAGATAATCGATCAATCACTCCATCTCGAAAACTGGCAACCGCACGAACCACAGCGCCAATTTCATCACTACGATCTGCCTGATTAAAGGTCACCTCAGTATTTCCTGTCACCAACTGCTCTGCGGTCTTAACCAAATTAATAAGCGGTTTGCTCAAACCACGCGCAAGGAAAAAAGCAAAAATAGCGAATAGAACGGAAATGAGCAGAGTGAAGACGAAGGTTGCTAATAAACTATCATTGAGTTTCTTTTCAGAGAGAAGTAATTTCTCAGAAGCTTCTTTTTTCGCTAAAACAATGAGCTCATTTACTGAGTTCTCAAGGTCGGCCTGGCGGCGTTTGTAAGCCTCTAAAATTGGAATATGATCACTCGTCTCTAATCCCAAAAGGAGCTTGCTATCTTTCAACCATGCTAGTTTCTGCTGCTGAATTTGCTGCGATTTAACTTGCATTTTTTGACTAAGTGAATGTTTTAACAAACCTTTAGAAGCTTTGATTAGGGCTGAATTCGCATTTTGAAATTCAGCCTGAATCTCTTCTCGTGTGATAAAGCTAGACATTGTCAAAACGCGTTTACTTAAAGCGTTGATTTCATTAAAGCTGTTTCGAAACGCAACAGAATATCGAGTGGCTTCAAACGCTCTATTCGTTATTTCTTGAACTTGTTGATTGCCTTTAGTGGCCGTGTAGAAAAAATAACCGCAAAGCATAATGCCAAGCAGTAATGCAGCTAAGATTGAAAGAAATATTTTAGAGCGCATTGATGTCATTTTATGTCCCTTAATTTGGCAAAATGGGCATGCTGACATCTTGTCGTTCAGCAGTTAAAGATTTTAAAAATGCCAAAAGGTCTGCTTTCTGACTAGCAGTTAAGGGGACATTTCTGATTTTAGGCGATGTCGATGAGCGTTTAATCACGCCATGAATATAATGATCAACCACCTCTTCTAATGACCTTAAACTTCCATCATGCATGAAAGGAGCACGATGTGTCAGGTTTCTAAGTGTCGGTGTTTTAAAAGCATATTTCGCAAATGGGTTATCCGGTTCTTGAACGGCGCGCCCTAAGTCAACTTTCTTAATAGGAAGTCCAATATCATGAAATTGATTGTCGGTAAAATTCCACCCCTGATGACAAGAGGCACATTTTCCCACACCATTAAAGATCACAAAGCCTCTTTTTGCTGAATTAGAAATCGCCGTATCATCTCCATCTATCCATTTATCAAAAGGGGCCCACCCAGCAACAATTGTCCGTTCATAAGTCGCAATCGCTTTTAATAAATTTTCGCGAGTAATACCTGTTTTAGGAAAGAGATAACGAAAGAATTTCCTATATTCAGCGCTTCGTTTCAACCGTTTAACTATGATATTAAAATTACCGTCCATCTCATCGGGATGAGAAATGGGGCCCACAGCTTGTTCTTCAAGAGTATCAGCGCGTCCATCCCAAAAGAGGGGGCTAACCCAGGCCATATTTAAGAGAGAAGGAGCTTGCCGTTGCAAAGGTGTAAGAGTTGCACCAATTGGTGTTTTAACTGGCACTTCATATCCAAATGAGGGGTTATGACAGCTTGCGCAATTGAGATTGTTTTTCCCAGATAAGCGAGTATCAAAAAAAAGCATTTTCCCTAATGTAACGAGCTGCGGCGAATAGCGAGCTGTTCGCGGGAATTTAATTTCTAAAGGCCTCTTATATTGTCGTTTGAGAGAGGTGCCATCGCCAGCTGAAATCACGCCTGGAAAAACAACCAGTAAACTGAAAACAAGAATTAGTTTGAAACAGTTACGCATTCGCTTTCCGCAGTTAAAACTGCGGCCTCAAGTAAAGACACATACTTGAAAAGTCAGTCCTTCATCCACTCAATGATTTTATCATCTATCACGCTGTGTTCAGAAGGCAATTTAAGTATGCCAGTCAATTTTGTTGTATCTAATTTAGAAAGTAAAAATTGCGTTAGTTTTTTATCCGAAGGCTCTGTCACATAAATGACTTTGCTGTTTTTAGCATCGCACCGCGGATATAAATGAGCAAAATCATAATCATCTGTCTTAAGCCAGAAAAAGGTAAGGTCGGCTTGTGTGTTCTTTCGTTTTGTTAAATAGGTACGACCACTTGTAAAAGTGCTTACCTTATCTCCCTTTAATTCAAGAAAATTTTTTAATTCTGAAAGCATCTTCCCTTTTTTGCCAACAAAAACAAAACTTCGTGCTGATTGAGATGTGCTTTCAGTTTCAGTTGGAGTTTCAGCTTTAGATTGGGCTGCTTGACTATTTTGCCGCTTTTGCATGGCTTTATAAAGTAGTACTTGTTCTTTCTTTTTCTTTTCAAGCATTCGGTTTGCTTGTCGCAAACAAGTTTCAACTTTGGTGAGAAGAATATCAAAATCAATGGGCTTGGTTATGTAATCATCTGAACCTATTTTCATACCCTTAAGAACATTCTCTTTATCAGCAAGTGCAGAGAGAAAAATAAAAGGCATATCATCATATTTGGGGTAGTTTTGTCTTAATGTTGAGATTAACTCATAACCATCCATCACTGGCATGGTAATGTCGCTAACAACAAGGTCAGGTCCATCATTTAAAATAGCTTGAAGGCCTTCTTTGCCATTCGCAGCTTCTAAAACCTCATAGCCAGCATCTTGCAGCTCTTCAACAATATCCTGCCTAAGGTCTTCTTCATCATCAATACATAAAATCTTTGGCAAAACATCCCTCCAAAAAAATAAAAAGGATCAACTCCTAACGGACCAGTTAATTTCTAATAAAGAAAGTTAATTTAATTAGTCTATGGTAATAAAGTTTATTATTAATTAAATATAGTTTTACAGCGGATCATGATCAGTAGAGTTGTTTGAAATATCCTTTTTATACTTGGACTTAGATCTAGTTTTCATATCTGTGTAAGTAGCTGTAAGGAATGCGTAATAACGTAAGCAAACACTAATTTTCTCAAAACTAACTTATTTTTTATTGCTCAGTTAAACGGGACGAATAATTGTTAAACCAATTGGAGGCCCTGAAATGAAAAATAAATTCCCTCAATGGAGTTCTACACATAAGCAAAAATCATTCAGCACATTGCAAAGTTTCATTTGTGCAATCAGTTTTTCCTTTGCTCTCTTTATGACTTTAACGGAACCAGCTTTTACTTATGAAAAAATCATCAATGAAAAGCCTCCCCGTCCAACCCCTTGGATTATTAATGGCTGTGAAATAAAACCAAAAACAGTTTGTCCAAATGCTGATTTAAGATTTGCCGATCTTTCACAAGCAAATTTAAGTGGCGCTGACTTGAGAGGTGCAAAATTATCAAGAGCCGATTTGCGCGGGGCAAACCTTATCAGAGCAGATCTTTCAGGCGCGGATCTCGAAGCCGCTGACTTAAGAATTAGTATACTCAAATATGCAAAGTTTATTGGTGCTAACCTTCGTAGTGTTGATCTAGAGTTTGCAAGAGCCATGCAAGCTGATATGAGCTATGCAGATCTAACAGCTTCCAATTTTGAAGCTGCAAAAATTTACAGAATACAAATGGTTGGTGCGAAAATCATCAACGCAAATTTTCAAGAAGCGAAGCTCTATCAAGCAAACCTTTCCCACGCCATAATGAGAAACACTAAAATCACATTTGCTATTTTCCAGGATGCATATATGGAAGGTTGCGTTGGTTGCCCGCATAATTGGTAATTAAAATGGCTTTCATAAACTTAAGAAGCTTTTCTCCCATAAATGATTTGTGGACCACTCATATAGAAACAGGGGCCGAGGTTAGAAGTGAAAATTCTAAAGCCTGAAGATCTGAGGCAAGAGTATGTGAGATAGGGAGATGAGAGAGTTGTGACTTGTAAGAAAGAAGAGTGGTCACTTGATTAGCGACCACTCAAAAGAAGTGTTAATAAAGAAAATTCAAATAATGATTAAAACCATTAGATCATTGATTAGGCAGCCCTAACTTCCTTTAGGAAATCATTGATTTCATTTTGCAGCAAGGCTGTTTGCCGTGAGAGCTCTTCAGAGCACTGTAGAACGTCATTTGCAACCAACCCAGTTTCTTGAGAGGCCTCTTTCACTTGAGAAATGTTTCTAGTTACATCTGTTGTGCCAATGGCAGCTTCATTGACATTGCGAGCAATTTCACCAGTTGTCGCACCTTGCTCTTCCATAGCGGCCGTAATAGCAAGTGTTGCTTCATTAATTTCAGTTATAGTATTGCCAATCCCTTCAATAGAATTCACAGAACTCTGAGTTGCAGTTTGCACGGCTTCAATCTGTGAGGAAATTTCTTCAGTTGCTTTTGCTGTTTGATCAGCTAAATTTTTAACTTCAGCGGCAACAACAGAAAATCCTTTACCAACATCCCCAGCACGTGCAGCTTCAATTGTTGCGTTTAAGGCTAGTAAATTTGTCTGTTCAGCAATATCGGAAATAAGCGATACAACTTGACCAATTTCATCAGCCATTGATGCAAGTTCAGTAATTTCTTTGCCTGTAACCTTCGCTTGTTCAACAGCCGATAAAGATGTTTGATTTGAAAGAGTAATTTGCTGACTGATTTCACTGATGGACAATGACATTTGCTCCGAAGCTGAGGCAACAGAATTTACATTCTGTGAGGCTTGTTCGGAAGCAATAGCCACACTTTGTGATTGTTGACTACTCTTTTCTGAAACATCTGCCATCTGCTCAGCTGAACGGTTTAAAGCTTGAGCTGAATGGGCCACTTTTTCAACCATACCACCAACGGCATTTTCAAAATCATCAGCCAGTTGCGCCATGAACTTTTTCTTTTCATTGATCAGCTGTTCTTCTTGCTGTTTTTGAGAAGTTTCAAATTCTTTTGTTCTCATTAAAATTTGTCTGAACAATTGATAAGCTCTTGCAACAGCACCAATTTCATCATTTCTGTTTACATCAACTTCAACGCTAAAATCATTTTTTGAAAGGGCATTGAGAGCGTGCACAATATTTGAAAGCGGTTGTGAAATTGTATGCCTTACAAGATACCATGAGAAAAACAAACCAATTAAAATGGCTGCAACAGACATCACCGCAATTAGTTTAAGAGCAGATTTCTCATGCTCTTCAGCTTTACGAGCGGCGTCAGTCGTGAAATTTTCTACATTCAACAACATTTCTTCGAGCGCATGATTAAGCTCGGTTTCTTCTTTTAAAATTGTCGGCAATAATTTTAAAGCTGTTGCATAATCACCGGCTT
>JAEPQF010000034.1 GCA_017640685.1 Hyphomicrobiales bacterium | reverse complement strand
ATCACACACGCGGCATGGCTGCATCAGGCTTGCGCCCATTGTCCAATATTCCCCACTGCTGCCTCCCGTAGGAGTCTGGGCCGTGTCTCAGTCCCAGTGTGGCTGATCATCCTCTCAGACCAGCTATAGATCGTCGCCTTGGTAGGCCATTACCCTACCAACTAGCTAATCTAACGCGGGCTCATCTAATGGCGAAAAACTTTCCCCCGAAGGGCTTATGGGGTATTAGCTCCGGTTTCCCGAAGTTATCCCCCACCACTAGGTAGATTCCCACGCGTTACTCACCCGTCTGCCACTCACTCCGAAGAGTGCGTTCGACTTGCATGTGTTAGGCCTGCCGCCAGCGTTCGTTCTGAGCCAGGATCAAACTCTTAAATTTTAAAAATTTGATACCTGCTTTCTTAGGTATGAATATATACCTAAGCGTCGCTACTGCGTTAAAAATTAAACTTCAAAAATCTGCATTCCGTCATTAAGACGTCACACAAATCATATGAGGTCCATCACATAAGTTTTTAATAATATCCAAGGATACCATTAAGTAACATGGTGTGTTGTTTTGAAAAACGCGCGACTGCAAGAGTCTCGTTAACTTCCTATTCACAAATCAGCAAATTAATGCTAGATATTGATTCGAGAAAGTATAAGCCAGGACACCGCCGCCTGCGTTTCTCTTTCTAAATATTCAATTGTCAAAGAGCCCGATGGAAAGGGATTGACGAATCAATCCATCATCGAATGTATATAGATCAAATTGTGAGTTGTAAACCCCTAATAAAGACAAAAACAAAATCAGGACTTTCGATTAACCCCGAAAGCCTAACTTTCTTTCATTGTCTTTCAGCTTGTCTGCGTTATCCACTTTCGTGTGTCCCGCGTCCCCGCTGCTGATGTCGCTATTAACCCCAAAACCGCCCTCAGAGTCAACGCCTTTTTTAAAAAAAGTTCATATTTTTTCAAAAAAAATGCTAAATCATTGAAAATAAATAGGTTTTATTTTGATTGTTTTTCCCTCCTATATTTTGTCTACGGTAGGTAAATACTCAAGCGTTTTAAATGATATCGAAAACGCTTAATCCAGGGGCTTTATTTTTCTTCTTTGAGCAAAAATCACCGATAAAAAAACAATCTTTTTTCTTATTTTTTATGTCCAGACTAAAACTAAGCAAAAAAATGTACGAAAAAACTCTGCTACCTAGCTCCTTGAGGATTAATATTCAGAAGATATTTTTTAATTTTTTCCATCAGTAAAAAAGTCAACTGGTATGCAGCCTATATATAAATGTATAGCCTCATTTCTCGGCTTACTAAAATCCTCGATTGCCTTCACGTCAAAATTCACGAATAGATAAAAACCGAAACAAGTAACTCTCGATCAAATTTTCATTTTCAATAAATTCAGTATTGAGTAATTGGTTAAGAAATGTCAGAGACAGTTAGGAAAAGTTTCTGACCTCTTTAGCTTTTCGACAAATTAATCTTTTTGAATGAGACAATTTAATATAATTTAATTCGTACTCATTTATGACAACTTATTCAGGCATACCTAATTCATTTCGCGTCACTAACGGCTCTTAGAACTGAATAAAGGGAACTTGAGGGGGAAATAAAGGTTGAAACATCGCAGAACGAGAGCCCCAAGACATCCAAAGCAAAGGCTTCGTCAGCAAAAAAGCTTAGTTCCAGCTAAAGGCAATTCCTTGCCTGAGGTTTACCTATCAAGAACTCAAGCTGGTTCTTCTAGCATTTTTGACAAAGACCATTTTGGTACTCATGCTGGTGCAAAGTTCAAATGGCTTGTCAGTACATTAATAGCAGGCACCGTTGGTGTCGCTGCTCTTGGTGTAGCGTTATATGGTGCGATGAATGTTGAAGATGGCTCAGGCATGGTCGAATCTCTCAAAAAAGCCAGCGTCGCTGCCATGTCTCCTTTTAAACCCAAAACAATGGATGACAAACAACTCACCTCATCTTTTGGTAAAACTGATCGTTTGCCATCAACCAGCGAAGGCTTGTCGACCAAATACATCATCCATGACTCAATTGTTCAAAAACGCAATGAAAGAGAATTCATTGCCATTAAACCCTATGTTCGCATTGTCACTCGTCTCGCCACCAATGTTGAACCAAATAAAGCCATTCCGTTATTTAACCCGTTTAAGCTTTACGCAAATCTAAGCCCTATCGCTTCAAAAGATAATAAAGGCTCCAAAAACAATAGAGCCGAACAGCTACAATCAAAAATCGTTGAACTCCATGGTGGCATTCTCCCAACCGAGGATGGTCAAGAACTGGACGACAAAGAAATACATCAAATTGTCTCTAACGAATATCAAGATGAAAATTTTGCTATCAGAGCAACAATTTACAGTGACAAAGACAATTCTGAAACTGAAGAAGAGCCTGTTAAAAAAACAGCTATCCCTCTTACAAAAAACACAACCATTCTTGAAAAATCGATCATCATTCCAGATGAAGATAGCTTTGAAGGGTTAGAAACCCATATCGTAGCGGTACGTAAAAACGATAATTTACGCACCATTCTAGCCAAAGCAAAAGTCAGCAGCTGGCAAACTCCAGCAATTGCTGAAGCAATGGAGCCTATCTATTCAGCCACAAACATCAAACTTGGCCAAGAGCTTCACTTAATGCTCACCCCCTCACTTACAACCAATAATGAGATGGATCTCGTTCGCGTGAGCATCTATGAAAGCGGCTCTCATATTGTAAGTATTGCACGAAACTCAGCCGGTGAATTTATCGCTAGCAACCATGGTGCTCACTCAGCCCTTTTGGAACAACTCGCATCGAAACAAAAAAAACGCGCCACAAGCCTTTATACAAGTTTTTATAATGCCTCTATAAAACAATCCATAGATCATAAAATGATTATGAAAGTTTTGCGTATCCACGCCTATGACACTGATTTTAAACAACGTGTGGGACCTGGAGATGGCTTTGAATTGTTCTATGATGTGCAAGATAATCAATCAACCACCGAGGCAAAACTTGGTAACTTGCTTTACACAGCTTTAACCATCGCTGGTGAAACACGGAAATTCTATCGCTTCCGCACCCCTGATGGCGAAGTCGATTTTTATGATGAAAATGGTGACAACGCTAAAAAGTTCCTTATGCGTAAACCAGTACGAGGGGGAGGTGCACGTTTTACCTCTGGTTATGGTATGCGGTTACATCCACTTCTTAAACGCCGTAAAATGCACAAAGGTATTGATTGGGCAGCCAAACCTGGTACCCCCATTTTAGCAGCAGGAAATGGCCGCATTGAAGCTGTTAAACGCTCCCCAGGCTATGGCAATTATGTGCGCATCAAACACGCAAACGGCTATAAAACCGCTTACGCTCATATGCTCCGTTTTGCCAAAGGCATTAGAAAAGGCGCAAAAGTGCGCCAAGGTCAGGTCATTGGTTATGTCGGCTCAACGGGTCGCTCAACAGGCCCACACCTTCACTATGAAATCCTAGTGAACAACCGTCATGTGAACCCAATGCGCATCCACGTGCCACGTGGTCGCCAGTTAAAGGGCAAAGAAATGGCAGATTTCCAAAAAGAACGCGCCCGCATCGACGACCTCATGAACCGCATCCCAGTTAAAACCCGCGTCGCACAAAACGATAAGTAACGAGTTAGGGATACAGCATAATATAACTTTGAGCACATATGCACTTCTCTATTCTGCAATATTTGCCTAATTCGCTTATCAAACAAAATCTATCACAAAAATGAAGGAGTGACGCCTCTTTGGCGTCAGGACATGGCGTAGCGCAAGCGCAGCCCGGCGCGTTGCGGCCGCACAGTGCGGTTGCAGGTGAGTAACCCAAAGCACAAACAAAAATTTAGGCCCAAGCGCGATTAGCGCTTGGAATAGCCGTGAGAGACAATAAACATTATCTAGTGATACGAAGAAGGAGCTCAGCCCTTTTCGGGCTGAGTGACATGGCGTAGCGCCAGCGCAGCCCGGGGCGAGCCCCGCCCAACGGAGGGCCCGCTGCTTTGCAGCGGAATAGCCCGTGAGACTAAAAAGCACTCACACCCCACTCACCAACACGCACAGGGCTATCCGTCTTACAATTAAACCCAGCCGCCAATCGATCAGCCGCACTCTGTGCTATCTCATTCGCGTCTTTATTCGCTAGTGCATCCACATAAGCCATATGACAAGCTTCAGAGCCTTCAAGTTTAGTAACAACCAATATCTGTCCTTTGCGACCTCCAGTCCCTGTTTCAGTGTAATAACGAAGGATCGTCGCAATTGGTCGCCCATGGCGCAACCGCCATTCCATTTTTTTACCAACTGTATTAAAGGGACTTAAGCGCTGAGAAAAAGATTTTTGGTTCATACCATTATCGCCATAACCTAACGAAAAACGCAGATCAGCTTCAGAAATGTAAACCTTAATACCAGCATATCCCGGACAAATAAAATTCGCCCATTCCCCTTCACCCTCTTCAGCTTTTGAATGTAATGAGCAATATTTTAAGTCCGTATCTGTATAAACACTGCGCCCACCAGCAACTGCTTGGGAAGTAAAACTTGCTGAAATAAAACTTAATAAAACTGCAAACCCAATAAAAAAACTTCTAATCATACCTAATCACCTACTTAAAAATTGACGCCAAAATCAAAAATTCTGGTGTTTTTATAAATAATCATACCCCTGAAGCTAATTTAGGGGTTGTCGCCAAGCCCAGTCCGGCATAGAACCCACCCATATGATTACAACATAAGCTAATGGCATCATAACTGTTGGCCAAAACTATACAAGGACCCCAAATGCGCATAGATGAAATTACTGTTGGCAAAAACGCTCCAGATGACATCAACGTCATTATTGAAGTTCCAATTGGCGGCGAGCCAGTGAAATATGAAATGGACAAACCTTCAGGAACCATGTTCGTTGACAGATTCTTATATACGTCAATGCGCTATCCAGGAAACTATGGCTTCATCCCACACACATTGTCTGATGATGGAGACCCAATTGACGTTCTTGTAGTTAACAATCGCCCTCTCATTCCAGGCTGTGTGATCAACTGTCGCCCAATTGGCATTCTTCAAATGAAAGATGAAGCTGGTATGGACGAAAAAGTAATCGCAGTCCCATCTCATGACGTCACTGCCATGTATGATAACGTGCAAACAATTTCAGACCTTCCAAAAATGCGTCTAAGTCAAGTATCTCACTTCTTTGAAAGATACAAAGATCTAGAATCCGAAAAATGGGTTGAGATTGTTGGCTTTGAAGGTGCTGATGTTGCAAAAGAATACATCCAAAAAGCACTCGACGCTGAAAAATAAAATTGACGAACACATAAATATATAAAGGGTTGCAAATGAGCAAAATGCGATTAGCTGTAATGGGTGCCGGTGGCAGAATGGGCAAAGAGCTCACATTAGCTGCCATTGAAAACGAAAATACAGAAATCGCTGGTGCCACAGAATATGAAGGCTCTCCCCTCATAGGCAAAGATATTGGGCCTCTCAATAATCTCGAGTCCCTGGGCATCACAATCACTGACAACCCTTTAGAACTTTTCACCAAAGTGGATGGCATCCTGGATTTCACCAATCCAGCTGCCACCCTTAAGTTTGCCGAGTATGCAGCACAAGCACGCATTGTGCACATCATCGGCACAACGGGTTTCAGCCCTTCAGATGAAGAAAAACTAGAAGCCGCCAGCCGTCATGCCACCATCATCAAAGCAGGTAATATGAGCCTTGGGGTTAATCTTTTAACCGCCTTGGTAAAAAAGGTCGCCCAAACTCTTGATGATGCTTATGACATTGAAATCATAGAAATGCATCACCGTCATAAAGTCGATGCCCCATCAGGAACAAGCCTGATGCTGGGCGAAGCTGCCGCAAACGGCAGAGACATAGATTTATCTGAAAACTCTGTTCGTGTGAGAGACGGCATTACAGGGGCACGCAATAAAGGTGACATCGGCTTTGCCTCTCTAAGAGGTGGTAGCGTAAGAGGAGATCACACCGTGATCTTCGCAGCTGATGGCGAACGCTTAGAGCTTACTCACAAAGCAGATGATCGAAACATCTTCTCAAAAGGCGCTATTAAAGCAGCCCTTTGGGGCAAAGACAAAAAGCCAGGCCTATACTCCATGGCAGATGTTCTAAACATCAATGAATAACTCATTAAAAATTTGAGCACGACGAAAGACGTGAAGACTAAAGGAACGATAAGAGATGGATAACCTACTAGTGCTCGTACGGCACGGTCAATCAGAATGGAACAAACAAAACTTGTTCACCGGCTGGAAAAACCCGGACCTAACAGAACAAGGCGTTGCTGAAGCCATTAGCGCAGGACAGCGCTTAAAAGCTGCTGGTTACAGCTTTGACCTTGCCTATACAAGCGAACTTCACAGAGCCCAGCGCACACTAAGCCTCATACTCGGCGAACTTGGCCAAGAAGGCTTGGAAACAATCAAAGATCTAAAACTTAATGAGCGCGATTATGGTGATCTAGCAGGCCTCAATAAAGACGATGCCCGTGAAAAATGGGGTGAAGCTCAAGTTCACATTTGGCGCCGCTCTTATGATGTCCCACCTCCTGGTGGTGAAAGCTTAAAAGACACAGCAGACCGTGTCTTGCCTTATTACAAAGACATCATCTGGCCAAGCTACAAATCAGGTAAAAACCTCATCGTAGCAGCCCACGGCAATAGCCTGCGCGCCATGGTTATGGAGCTTGAAAACCTCTCGCCAGAAGAAATTATGCAACGCGAAATCGCAACTGGGCAACCGATTATCTATCGCCTCAATGAAGATGGCTCGGTCTTAGACGTAAAAGACCTAGCTGCTTAATTTAAAACAAAGCTAAACAAACAAATCGAAAGCGGAAAAACAAGAGACGTTTTTCCGCTTTTTCTCTGCTTAAATACTTGATCGTCGTCTTTGCCAAAAACTTAGCAAAATCAAAATTATAAATGCCGGCACATACAGCCACTTTTCTGACAAACGATTAGGGTTGGCAAACTGCACTTGCTCAATCACATCCCCATAATTCAGCCCCGCTTTTTTCGCCAAACCAAAAAAGTTAAGGTTAGCAACCTCAATCCCGCCCTTGTCATTCACTGCCCCTGTAAGGCCTAGTCTTTTCAAGGTCACTACCCCTTGCTTGTGCGCGTCAGTGAGTGTCTTAGGTCTCTTCTCTTCACTCATATTCACCGTCACCCATTTGCGCGCGCTTTCACGTTGAGAATAATAATAAAGCCGCAAACTCTCCCCTTTAACGCCTTTCGTAAGTGCTTTTGGTTCAGCAGGCACAAAGGCAGGAAAAATTTTATTCATGAAAAAATCTGGCCGGAAACAAAGGAGACAAACAACCAAAAGCAAAGCCATTTGAGCAAAATTCAACCGCCCAAACATCCACCTGAAGCTAAGAGACGTGAACGCTAAAATACCCGCAAGTGACGCAATGAAAATCAAACAAATTTCCCAAAATGAAGACACATCAACAAGCAATAAATCCAGATTAAACACGAAGACAAAAGGCAAGATCGCTGTTCGAATAGAATAGAAAAATGCCTGAAAACCCGTCCTCATCGGGTCACCCTTGGAAATCCCAGCTGCAGCATAAGCAGAAAGCGCAACTGGCGGCGTCACATCTGCCATCAAGCCGAAATAAAACACAAATAAATGCGCCGCAATTAAAGGCACTTCCAAACCAACACTCGCGCCAACCTTAGCAATCACAGGCACCATAAGCGTTGCCACCACCAAATAATTCGCAGTCGTCGGTAACCCCATTCCTAAAATAAGAGAAATCACCGCAACCAAAATAAGAAGCAAATAAATGTTCCCCATCGACAATTGCTCAACAATACCCGTCAACGCATTCGACAAACCAGATTGCCCGACAGCCCCAACAATAATCCCAGCAGCCGCTAATGCCAGCGCCACAGAAACCATGTTCTTCGCCCCTTGAATGAGCCCCTCAATAATTAAGAACGCCCCATTTTTAAGGCCCTTAATCACATCTCCTGAAGCAAAAAGAACTTCACGAACAAGCAAAATACCCATCAAGAAAATAATCGCCCAAAAAACAGCGCTACCCGTTGTCATCCGAGCACTCACAAGCAAATAAATCATCAAGATCAGTGGTAATAGATAATAACCTTGCGCTTTAATCAATTGCCAAGCGGTCATAAGTTTGCTGTCTGTTACACCCGAAGGGCGAACTGGCTTTAGCCCCAAACGTTGCGCCTCAAGGTCTGCAATGTAAAACAGTGCGATATATGAAATCACAGCTGGAACAAACGCATGGTAAATCACATCAAAATAGCTAATTCCCAAAAGCTCAGCCATAACAAACGCAGCCGCCCCCATAATCGGAGGCATAATCTGCCCGTTAACGGAAGAAGCAACCTCAATCGCCCCCGCGCGCTCAGCCGAAAGCCCCGTGCGTTTCATGAGTGGAATAGTAAAAGTGCCGGTTGTCACTGTGTTGGCAATAGAAGAGCCTGAAACCATGCCTGTCATGCCAGAAGCCAGTACAGCTGCTTTGGCTGGCCCTCCTCGATAGCGCCCAACCAAACTAAGCGCCAAGTCCATAAAAAATTGCCCAGCCCCAGCCCGGTCAAGAAGAGCCCCAAACACTACAAACAAAAAGATAAACCGAACCGCCACATCAATAGGAATGCCAAACACACCTTGGTCCGTCAGCCATTGATAATTAGCAAGCCCCGTTAACGCCACACCTTTATGAGCAATGAGCGCTGGCATAAAGGGACCAAAATACGAGTAAAGCAAAAATACAAACGCAACAATCGCCAAAGGCAAACCAACAGCACGCCGCGTTGCTTCTAAAAGCAATCCAAGTCCAATCCAACCAAGAACAGCCTCATAAGCAACTTCAAAACCGAAAATTTCTATTTTAGCAATTAATCCAGCCCGAGAAGAAATTGCTTCATAATTCCCCCATACATAAAGGGCTGCAAAAACAGAAAAGAGACAAAAAATAAGGGAAAGAAAAGAAGGACGGCCCAACCCATCAGACCTGTTAAAAACAGCCCCAAAGCTCAAAAAACAAAGCGCAAATGCAAATCCTAGATGAATACCCCTGGCCGCAATACCAGTTGGCAATCCAAGCTCTAACCAAAAGGGAAAGGGAGACGCAATCCAAAGCTGGAAAAATGCCCAAATAAGAGCAATCCCGCCTACCAAAAGTGCATAAGGTCGTGCTAAATGGAAATCTCCCCGCTCTTTGTCTAAAGCAGAAACAACATCTTCGCTTAAACCATCTTCTTTATGAGAAATCATTTGTTTAAAATGCCCTTTGAATTGCCCCTAGTTCAAATCATCAAAAAAGTAACTGAAGCACCCTTATCAAAAAAGTGCAAGAACCATAAAAAAGAGGCTCCTCATTTAAATGAGAAACCTCTCCAAGAATGAATTTACAAAATAAATAAGCGTTACTTAACCCAGCCCTTTTCCTTGTAATATTTCAAAGCTCCCGGGTGAAGCGGCGCTGACAAGCCATCTTTCACCATCGTCTTTGGATCGAGCACACGAAACGCTGGATGATATTTCTTAAAATCTTCAATTCCCTCAAAAACAGCTTTCACAAGACCATAAACAACCTTGTCAGAAACATCAGCGCGTGTGACCAAAGTTGCACGCGGTCCAAAAGTTGTAACGTCTTCTGTCACCGTTGAGTATGTCCCAGTTGGAATTTTCGTAAAGTTAAAAAACGGCCGCTCATCAACGAGCTTTTTAACAGGATCACCCGTCAAAGAAATAATCCGCGCTTCACAGCCATCAGTTGCTTGCGCCACACCAGCATTTGGAAATCCAACAGAATATCCAAACGCATCAATATTCCCATTACAAAGCGCTCCTGCTTGCTCAGTTGAATTTAACTCAGTTGCGAGCGAGAAATATTTTTTATCAACGCCATAAGCCTTCAAAAGCGTTTCAAATGTTCCCCGTTGACCAGAACCGGCATTGCCAATATTAACCCGCTTGCCCTTCAAATCTTCCCAAGATTTAATCCCGGAATTTTTTGAAACCAAAATCTGAAACGGCTCAGCATGTAAAGAAAAAACGGCACGAATGCTTTCCAATTGGTTGCCTTTAAATTTACTTGTTCCCTTAAAGGCATGGTACTGCCAATCAGATTGGGCAACACCGAAATCAAGCTCTTTCGAGCGAATAGCATTGATATTGTAAATAGAACCACCAGATGATGGTGCATTACAACGAACGGCTTCACCATTTTTATTCGCAGCCTTATTCATCAAGTCACAAATCTTGTTTCCAGCTACAAAATAAACCCCTGTTGGCCCACCAGTTCCAATCGAAATAAATGTTTGTTCCGCTTTCGCAAACGAAATATGGCTGGTAAAAATCAAACCACAGGCAAACAACCCAGCAATAAATTTGTTAGGCATTTCAGCTCTCTTGAAGACGCTCATCTTATAACCTCTTGATTTAAGTGAAAATGTTTTTATTTCTTTTATTTAATCAATAAACATAAAATTAGGACTTTATGTCAAAATAACGATACTAAGAATAAGATAGAGAAGGAAAGGATAAAAATTATCTGCTCTTTCCAGCCTCTTCAAGCTCAGCTAAATATGAAGGCCAAAGCTCATCATATTCAGCGCCAAGTTTGTGCAAATAAACCCAGCTATAAAACCCGGTTTTGTGCCCATCACTAAATTGAATACGAACCGCATAATTACCAACAGGTTCAACATCAGTGATGAGAACCATTTTTTTACCAAACTGTAATTTACGCTCAGCTTCACTATGCCCTTGCACTTCCGCACTCGGGCTATAAACGCGCAAATATTCAGCTGATAATTCATATTTAGTTTCATCAAATGTTACTGTGAGTAAATCTCTCGAATGAGAAAGCCTAATTTCACTCGGCACAAGTTGATCATTAATAGATTGATCAACTCTCGTCACATCAGATGAACCATTTCCTGAAGTCATGGATAAAATCCCTTAATTGAGCCTTAGCCTTAAGTTTTTCAAGGTTCCGGGCCTGTCTCAGAGCCTACAAAGTAAATAGGGGTTAGCCCCTATTCAATCACAATCTTAGGAGCTGCCACACGTGTGTCATCTGCTTGACCATCAAGCGTGCCCCAGATTTTCTTAGCAATCTCAATATAAGCTTGCGCTTCAGCACTTTCAGGATTACTTGCAACAATAGGACGGCCTGCATCAGATGTTTCTCGAATATCCATATGTAAAGGCACCTGACCTAAGAAATCAGCTCCAATTTTAAGAGCTTCTTCTTTCGCACCACCATGGCCAAAAATATCTGAACGCTCTCCGCAAGATGGGCAAAGAAAATAGCTCATATTCTCAACAAGACCTAAAATAGGAATGTTCACCTGAGCAAACATATTAATGCCCTTGCGTGCATCAATCAGAGCAAGATCTTGCGGCGTTGAAACAATAACCGCCCCTGAAAGAGGCGTTTGCTGCGCAATTGTGAGTTGAACATCACCAGTGCCTGGCGGCATATCAATCACCAAAACATCGAGAGGCGCCCAAGTCACTTGATTGATCATCTGCCCTAATGCAGACATAACCATCGGCCCTCGCCATACAACGGGCGTTCCTTCTGCCACCATGAAACCCATGGACATAACTTTCACACCATAAGCTTCCAAAGCAATAATTTCATTATTCGGGCCCGTTTGCGGCTCTTCGTTTAAGCCTAATAAACGCGGCATTGAAGGCCCATAAACATCAGCATCCAAAATGCCCACGTTCAAACCTTGCGCTTTAAGGCCCATAGCCAAATTCACTGAAGTGGTTGATTTCCCAACACCACCCTTACCAGAGGCAACAGCAATAACATGACGAACTCCAGGAATTGCCTGTCCCGCAGCACCTTGTTGACCAGCACGCTGAGCTTGACCTCCATTCGAATTATTAGCATGGCCATTCGCCTGACCACCAGCTTGCCCATTCATTTGAGAGCCATTGGAGTTTTTGCGCTCAGCCGTAACAGTCACCCCAACGGAAGTAACATCTTCAAGTGCCCCAACAACCTCTTCAGCTTTTCGGCAATAAGGTTCTAATTTGGAAGGATCTTCATTACCAGCATCTAGAGCGAAATAAACTTTACCATTCGCAATCACCACTTCAGAAACCAGACCAAGATCAACAATATTGTCACCACCTTCAAATTTAATCACCTTTAAAGCGTCTAGTATTTTCTCTTTTGTGAGACCGACCATTCATGGTTCCTCTTCTAAATTTTAAAACACTCCAATTCCTTGGAGTTTATGAAACAAGCAAATAAAACAGAGCATTATCACTTTATAATAATCAGCTATTCTGCTCTTTTAACTATCTATTTTTAATTATATGGGCACAATCGCTCTGATAAACAGGCATTTCGTAACTGAGAACTGCACTTTGTAGCAAAGCTATCGTTACCCTCATGACATGTAAATAGCTAGATGAGACCAATTTCAACCATTAGAGCTAAAATAACAGCAATCATTCGCCTAAAAACCAACGTAAAATAATAAAACAAATCAGACGCAGCCTTTCTTTATTTATGGTAAAACAGTAAAGTTCACAAAAAACAAAACCGAATGAATGAAAATGGCTCCAAAACAAATTGATGATTGCTTCCTTCACGACAAAGATCGCCTCACACACGCTGAAGCACTCAACATCTTAAATAAAAACTTAAAGCCCCTTGCCCTTTCAGAAACAGTCAATATCAACGATGCAGATAATCGTGTCTTAGCTGAAGATATTAAAGCACCGCGCCCAATTCCCGCGCACAGAAACGCCGCAGTAGATGGCTATGCCTTTTCATATAACGAATACTCAAAAGAAAACGGCACAACTTTCCCTATATCCGCAAGAGTTATCGCTGGCGCCCCACTAATTGAAAACACAACTGAAAACTCAGCGACACGCATCTTCACCGGTGCAGTTATGCCATCAGATCTCGACACCGTCGTCATGCAAGAAGATGTCTCATTAAATGAAATACCAGATGGCCAAACATCAGTCACCATCCCATCAGGGCTAAAACAAGGTGCCAATTGCCGCCAAGCCGGAGAAGACACAGCTGAAAACAGCACTATTGTAGAAAAACAAACTAAACTCACCAGTAGGCACATCGCCGCGATTGCCTCAGCCGGCATTGACAAAATCCTTGTTCAGCAAAAACCAAAGGTCGCCATCCTTTCAACTGGCAATGAAATTTTATCTCCAGGCGATGAGTTTCACTTAGGCAAAGTTTATGATTCCAACCGGCCCATGCTAAAATCATTGATAAATTCTCAACAAGCAGAATTAACAGACCTCAGCATCATCAAAGACAACCCGAACGACATTAAAAACACACTTATGGAAGCCGCCAAAACTCACGATGTCATCATCACCTCAGGCGGTGCCAGTAAAGGCGAAGAAGATCACATCATCACAAGCCTGCAAACCCTCGGCAAACAACATATGTGGCAACTCGCCATCAAACCAGGCAGACCAATGAGCTTTGGCCAAATCGGAGACACACTTTTCATCGGCTTACCCGGCAATCCGGTCGCTGCCTTTGTTTGCTTTTTTCTCTATGGCATTCCGATTTTAAATCGCCTCTCGGGCCAAAAATGGCAAAGCCCACATAAGTTCCAAGTCAAAGCTAATTTTGAAATTCCAAAGAAAAAGCCTGATAGACGAGAATTTTGGCGCGCCAACTTAAAGTTTGAAAATGGTGAAACTTATGCAGAAAAATTCACCCAAGACGGCTCCGGCATCATCCGCTCCCTGACAACAGCAGACGGCCTTATCGAAATAGATGAAGCCACAACAAATGTTAAAAAGGGTGATCTTATCACCTTCATCCCCTTCGCCCAAAACGCTATTTAAACTCAATACGACCTATTAATCACAATAGAAAAGTTTGTTTCTTTAAATAATGTTCAAACACACAATCAAAGCACTTCTATTGGTTTTTATCTCACTCTATCTCTCCGGATGTGGTGAGATGGGGTTTAACAACTGGCGTTGGCATCAGAAGATGACAGTCGAAGTTGAAGTCAACGGTAAGGTTATTACTGGTTCTGCCGTTACTAGCATCCATTGGTTGGCCTAATTTTTTCAGTGGTGGATGGGGCGGTGCATCTTGGCATTCTAAAGTGAAAGGCGAGGCTGTAACGGTTGACCTTGGTGAAGGAAAATACCTTTTTGCTCTCCTGAGATATGTGCGTAACCCAGAATATATCGAAAACCTAGCTACTCGTAGCCTTTATAATACTACCAAACGAGTGTGGGTTAAAGAGGCATTCCGCCGTGTGGTTACTAGTCAGAAAACAATAGTAGTCCCCAGAAAACTGTATCCACTCCTTGCAACATTTGAGGATGTCAAAGACCCGAAAACCGTTAAAGAAGTCAACCCAGATAATTTAGCTGCGAGTTTTGGCGAGGGGTACCGGCTTAAAGCTATTACTCTTGATATCACTGATGAGCCGGTAACAACAGGGAAGGTGAAGAAGGTGTTGGAGTGGTTAGGATTATATCCAGAACCTAGTTTGGGGCCCTATACAAATAGAACTAATAATATTCCATTTTACCTCCGTGTGACACACGGTAGCTTTTTACGGAGATAACCTATGAATAAAAATGATCTTAGGTTAGCCATCCTTGCATTAGATTCCCAAAAGTAGAGCACTGGCAAATAGTAAGCCAAGTTCTAAATAGAAAACTGAAACGCAATCAAGCAGTTTAAGAGGGAAATAAAAAACGTTTGGCCATAAAATAAACGTAAAACTCAGCCATGCCCTATATTAGCTAAAACCATTTGCGACGAAGCAATAAGGCAATAATATTCCTTTTAAAGGCACCACTCCTTAAGCAGGTGAAAAATGCATAGGTCCTTCAAGTGTTAAGTTTTTTTCATGGCATAATTTCATTTCTGCATTGGCTAGCTAGCCTTGTTCAGGGCACCATTCGTCTTATCATCAGCGTCATTGTGTTCAACCCTAACTTGGGCCCTTTGAGATACATCACAGGCACCATCTTCTTTTATTGTATTTTTGCGGTTTTTCTTGTCTATATTTTTGCACCCATAAGAGGCTGGGCTGGCTCTATCTGGCTAGGTCCTCAAATCCACTACGCCTCAGAGCGTTGGCTCGGCACAGCTATTTATGAAAAAGACGGGCACTTCATCGGCACGTTTGATCCCAACATGGATTCAAAGCGCGACCTAAACACAAGCGGCAAACCGATTCTTTTCGATGAGCTGAATTACGTTGCCAACCCAGATCATAAATCCATCCCTGTTCACACAGTGCCCGACCATTTCTGGAATTGCCTCACCTATCATGAAGACCGCCACCTAGGAGGCCTCTTTAACCCCTTTGGTATAGACATCATCGGTGTTTTAAAAATTCCATATTCAACCGCCATTCGCTCGTACAAAGCCAAAAAACTCGCCTTCGGTGTTGGCGGCTCAACCCTGCCCATGCAATTGGTTCGCGTTTATCATGCAGCCCCTCCAAGCAGAGCCGAAAATAGCTTTGATAAACTCCGCCGCAAAATGCTCGAATGGTGGAACGCGCCCGTCTTCTTCTGGGAACTCACAAGGGGCGGCAATATGGAACTCTTAAAACAATGGTCCGCCAATCATCTTTGGCTTGCCCACAGAACCGGCGGCCAAGACCTCCAAGGCATCGAGATCACATCCCGCATTATCTTCGGCAAACCAGCAACAGAACTTTCAACGGCTGAGCAATATCTATTGGCGTCATCCGTCAACAAACCCATCATCTTGCTCAAGGGCTCTGATAAACTCAATCAAGTCCGTCTGGACCGCTGGCGCTATGTAGCTGAGATTAGAGCCAAGGCTTGCGCCACCAATTTGCTAGAGACCGATAAAGAAAAGAAGTCTGTGCTCTTTGATCTCACCTTGCTGGCCAATGGCCCACCAGAAGCACAGATCCAGCCCAAACTACAAAGAACGATCAAGAAACAATTTCCTCATTTGGAAAAAGTCGCTCGCGCCAACCCGATTATGCGCGCCAATCTCCTCATTCCCGCTGCTCGCTATGCAGCGAGAGAAGAGATGAAAAACGCCTATGGCTTCAATTGGCGGCAATATGTGCGCGGCGTTGATCTCACATTAGATGTCACCAAAAACCAACCGTTCAGAGAAAAAATCTGGCAATCGCTTGAGAAACTTCAAAAAAAATATGAAAAGCAAATCAGCCCTGATTACACGCTAGACCTCAAAACCTTCAAAGACCCAGAAGCGGCCGACAAAACAATGCCCGATGTGATCATCGCTGCAGCCAATACCAAAGGCGAGATCGTCCGCTATTTTGAATCAAACGACATCGCAGCCTACTATGGCTCTCCCTATGCCCGCTCAAATGAAAATGGTCGCTATGAACCAGAACGAGAGATTAGAGCCATCGCCTCAGTGGGTAAAATGATGGCCGCCATTGGCCTTGCCAACCAAGGCAAAGACACACTGCAATCACAATATATCGACAACCAGGCCCATGAGACCGGCCTCAACACCTGCCGCCGCAATGGCACGGTCACAAAACCGCGCCGCGCTGAAGTTGCCTTTGCCTGCTCGCTAAACCGCCCACTTGAGTGGCGCATGGCTAAATATGGCCAAAGAGGCTCTCAAACCATCATCGATAAATTCGGTTTTACAATGCCTTACGCGCCAGATGCCCAATCAAGAACGCCGGCCTCAACGGCCATGGTCCGCGGGTTAGTGACAGCATCGCCCAGAAAAGTTCATCAAATGTCGACTGTAATTTTGGCGAGTTTAACAGGCAAGGGAAACAACGCCATCCCCCTACCGTTTATGGTGCGCAACTTCCAACGAACTGGCCTGCAAAATCCGTATGAGCGAAACACGCAAACAAGCTCACTAGAGAGCAACACGGACATCATCCCCAACCGGGTGATCAGAGCCGCCGCCCGCCCACGCCTAAAGCAATTTTTAAGCGCACCACTATGCTACACCAGCGGCAACAAACGCCATGGGACTTTGAGGCAAGTCTCAAACTGGTGTGCCGCAAGAAATAAAGATGTGAGATTACATTTTGCAAAAACCGGCACACAAGTAACGGTCGACGCTGACCAAACGGTCGACGTCTGGGTCTCTGGCGGCATTCAGTTCTCTAACGGGAAAGCATATTCTTATGTGATTACAGTGGGGACAGGCAACAGAAACAGAGCCTGGGCCACCAAACTCCACTCCTCCCAACTCGCTACCCCACTCCTCAAAACTCTCCTAAAAGAACTGAGGAATGATGCGTTCAACAAACGCGCCGTCAAAACTAGTCGTGCGAATTGATGCAGAGTCTACTTTTTGATGAATTTGAGACAATGAATACGCAGTTAAAAAACGAGCACTAAGTGCCATGGGCTGACATCTAAACTGGCCTGATGGGCAAAGAAAAGATGCTCATACCTATATAATAACAGAAATCTGTACACATAGAGTTAATTGTGTTGTCTGTAATACATAAAATGTATTTAATAAGATTATCCAATTACACTCACGGAGCGATGTTTTATCTCAGTGGTTAAAGTCTCAATACTACTGGCCAGTGTGAGCGTGACTTTGTTCTAGTTCCATGCGGAATGCCTGTGCAGGATTTCTTATGCAATGTACCTTTATCATTATTGTTCGAACTACGCTTTTCACGAAATCATAAAGAATAAGCATTTACGTCTTTCCTTGCTCTCACAGTCGAATGACACCAAGGAGGGGCAACATGTTGTTGACGCAGCCACGGCCATTATTCCCGATGATAAGCCCCATAAAGAAGAAATTCTGAAAGAACTTCGCACTACTATATCTAGTATCCAAGCTATTGGATTTTGTCTTTCAACAATACCCAATAGCCTCAGCCAATGGCGTGCATATGCTTCCGATGCACAAGGAGTTGCTATAGGTTTTGATAAAGAAGCACTCAATGTTGCAACTGAACAAGAGACAGCAGAGGACGGCAGTTTAATCTTCAGTCTTACTCCCGTAGCATATCAGGAAGATATGATTAGAAACCTTATAATACCGGACATTCAATTGATTTTAGAAGCTTACGATTCCGGTGCAATGGCCCCTCTACGAACTGGAACACTTTTAACACCTATGTCGGAAGAAGAAAAGTTGGCAGAAATTGCAAGATATAGAAAAGGCTTTAGGAAAATATTACTGCACATGTTTAAAATTGCCAACTATGCTTACAAGGTGAAATCTTCCTTCTTCAGCGAGGAACAGGAGTGGCGTGTGCTGTCGCTTTTGAATCAGACAGATAAAACTCTTAAACTACCTAACGTTCAATTTCAGTACAGCCCTCAACAGTTGAAACCTTTCCGGGACTTTCCGGTTAACAGATTAGAACCTCAAGTTATCAAAGAAATAATTTTAGGTCCCAAAAACAAGACACCAAATGAGGTTGCTAGGCTCTTTTTAGATCATAACGGTTTCAAACATGTTGAGATAAAACGGTCTGATGGAAGCTATCGCTAATTATAAAAAATCTGAAATCCTTCCATTTCTTCATAGAGTTTTACTAAAATTATGGCACAGTTTTAAGGGGCAAAGATAACCGTATTAAACTACTCCAAGTCAGTTTTGGGTCATTTAGCCACATAGAAAAACTCGATATGTTCACATCAGCAAGAGGCTATAAAGCGGATCAAACTCTAAAAGAGACGTAGTCAACGATACCCTGTTTCAAAATGTCTAATAAGCCAAATCCATTATTCAGCAGAAGACAAAAAACGTAGGCCTCAGCGCGGTTGCTGGTGAGCAATCAAAAGCGCATCTAAAAGAGGCCATCGGCGCGTTGCGCCGCGCCGTCGCAGGGCGGGCACTTCGTGCCCATCGCCCGTGAGACCTAAGATGCCAGCTTCATCTCTCTACTCAGCTTCTCAGCAAAAATAATCAAACCAATGCGGCTTTCTACAAAGAGCTCCCAGGTGCCATAGCCGGTTACCATTTCGGCAATTACCGGGTCAGCAATTTTAGAACGCGTTTCATCAACAGAGTCCACCCAAACATAAAGGGCTGGGCCGTGTTTGAAAGAGGGAAACACTTCTGGCGGCATAGTCCGTTTAGCATGCGCCTCGTCCACTAATAAAATTTGAGTTTGCCCAGCGCTCATCCCAACACACCCGTCGCTTAAGACTTCGCAAAATTCACTTCTCTCTGTTGCGGGTTGCAATGTTGTCATCTCAAAGCCCATGGCGCCAAAGCGGCGTTTGGCTGAAGCCATGTCATCAACGATATATAGTGGTGTTGCTTTAAGCGGGTTTGGTGTTTCACGCCCATTAAGCCAAGCTTGGTCAAAAGTTGCCATTAGATTTACTCCTCATTCATGCTTTCTAACTCACCCCCCTCACCTCGAAAGATAAGGAACATAATGAGAACATACCCCGATTCGCACAAAAAGAACAGAGGAAGAACAAAATTATTTTTATCCCCATATTTTTTTGTTCTTTGAATTAGAAGAAATCCATATAAATCAGTGAATTGGCTAATCGAGCAAACTGGAGCGGCCCCTTTAAACCTATTTGAAGAGAGATGAAAAAACCAAAGAAATTCCTAAAAGCACCTATCTCCAAACCTTCAATATGAAGAAGGAGCATTGCCCTTTTTTGCACTTCAGTTGCCCACTAGCAACCGTACCAGGGCAATGGGACATGGCGAAGCGCCAGCGTAGCCCGGGGCGAGCCCCGCACCTCGTAGGCCCAAGCGCGTCTAGCGCTTGGAATAGCCGTGAGAGATAAAAAGAATCATTCTGCAGTGGTCTTAGGCTTGACACACCCCCCCCTAATGCTAAACACATCCATTACCTTTAAAAACTTATCTATTCAGGGGACAAACCATGAGCGCTGAGCGTTATAACGCACCAGAAACCGAGCAAATCTGGCAAAAGCAATGGGCAACAGAAAAAATCTTTGAAACTGAGGTGGGCTCAGACAAAGAAAAATACTATGTCCTCGAAATGTTCCCCTATCCCTCTGGCCGCATCCATATGGGCCATGTGCGCAACTATGCCATGGGCGATGTAATCGCAAGATATAAACGCGCCAAAGGTTTTAACGTGCTGCACCCAATGGGATGGGACGCGTTCGGCATGCCAGCTGAAAATGCAGCCATGAAAAATGGCGGCCATCCTTCTGAATATACTTATGGCAACATCGCAGTGATGCGCGACCAGCTAAAATCCATCGGTTTGTCACTTGATTGGTCACGAGAGTTTGCTACTTGCGATGTTGACTATTATCACCAGCAACAAAAGCTGTTTTTAGATTTTTTAGAAAACAATTTGGTTTACAGAAAATCCGCCCGTGTGAATTGGGATCCAGTGGATCACACCGTTCTTGCCAACGAGCAAGTGATTGACGGCAGAGGCTGGCGTTCAGGGGCATTAGTTGAGCAACGCGAGCTCACCCAATGGTTCTTCCGCATCACAGATTTCGCTGATGAACTTTTGGAAGATTTGGACACGCTCAAAGATTGGCCAGAAAAAGTCCGCATCATGCAAGCCAACTGGATTGGCAAATCCCATGGCGCGTTGATGCGCTTTGAGCTTGAAGGCGACACAGTACCAGAAGGCGTTGAACAGTTAGAAGTTTACACCACAAGGCCAGATACCATCTTTGGCGCAAGCTTCTGCGGGTTATCTGCTGGCCATCCAATTGCAGAAGAATTGGCCAAAACAAATCCAGAGATTGAAAGCTTCATCAAAGAATGCGCTGGCCTCGGCACATCAGAAGAAGACATTGAACGCGCTGAGAAAAAAGGCATCGACACTGGCATCAGAGCGAAACACCCCTTTGACCCGTCAATCGAGCTCCCCGTATACATCGCCAACTTTATTCTCATGGATTACGGCACTGGCGCCATTTTCGGCTGCCCAGCGCACGACCAACGTGACTTAGACTTCGCCCGTAAATATGAACTAAGCGTCACGCCCGTTGTCGTGCCAGAAGGCGAAGACAATTTCACTGTTGAAAATGAAGCCTACACAGGTCCAGGCTTGCTCGCTAATTCAGACTTTCTCAACGGCAAAACCGTTGAAGATGCCAAAGAAGACATCATAACAAAATTAGAAGAAGCAAACCAAGGCAGTCGCCAAACCAATTACCGCCTGCGCGATTGGGGCATTTCACGCCAACGCTATTGGGGCTGCCCAATCCCGATTATCCATTGTGATGACTGCGGCACCGTGCCAGTGAAAACAGAAGACTTACCAGTCAAATTGCCAGAAGATGTCAGCTTTGACAAACCCGGCAACCCGCTAGACCACCACCCAAGCTGGAAAAACACCACCTGCCCTAACTGCGGCAAAGCTGCCCGGCGCGAAACAGACACCATGGACACCTTCGTTGATAGTTCATGGTATTACGCTCGCTTTTGTTCACCAAAAGCAGAAACGCCAACGGACACAAAAGAAGTCGACCATTGGCTACCGGTTGATCAATATATTGGCGGTGTCGAACATGCGATTTTGCATCTTTTATATTCCCGTTATTTCGCAAGAGCTATGAAAGTCGCTGGCCATATTGGTTTAAAAGAACCATTTAAAGGCCTGTTCACCCAAGGCATGGTGAACCACGAGACTTATAAAACCGAAAATGGTGATTGGATTTCACCAGCAGACATTAAAATCGAAGATGTGGACGGCAAACGCGTCGCAACTGAGTTAGAGACAGGAAAGCCCGTTAAAATCGGTTCTGTTGAGAAAATGTCCAAATCCAAGCTTAATGTTGTCGACCCAGACGATATTTTAAGCCACTACGGCGCAGACACAGCCCGCTGGTTTGTCTTGTCAGATAGCCCGCCTGAGCGCGATGTTGTCTGGACAGAAGCCGGCGTTGAAGGCGCTGGCCGCTTTGTCCAACGGCTCTGGCGTGTCATCACTGATGTGAAAGCTTTGCTAGGTGATAAAACTTATAGCGAACCTACAGATCTCTCAGATAAAGCACTTGAGCTTCGAAAAGCCGCCCATAAAGCGCTTGATAGCGTCTCAAATGACATAGAAGCCCTACGTTTCAACAGGGCCGTGGCGCAAATTTATGAATATACCAACACGCTTTCGAGCAACTTGGCAGCTGCAAAAAATGACCTAAAACCAGACATGGCCTTTGCGGTGCAAGAGGCAACAAGCTTCTTAATTCACGGATTTGGCCCCATGATGCCGCATTTGGCAGAACAATGCTGGGCTCATATGGGCAACAGCGAACTTCTTGCCAAAACCCCATGGCCTGATGTCAATAAGTCACTTTTGAAAGAAGATTCGATTACAATCGCTGTACAAGTTAATGGAAAACGCCGTAGTGAGTTGACTATTTCTCTAGATGCGTCCAAAGATGAGATAGAGAAAGCCGCTCTAGAGTTAGACGGCGTTCAAAAAATGATCGATGGCAAAAATATTCGCAAAATTATTGTGGTTCCACAAAAAATCGTGAATATTGTAGCCAACTAGAGCTTGTCACTTAAAAGTGGGTACCGGTTTTAAGAAAAATGACAAGTAAAAACAAAGAGAAATAGAGCATGTCTCATGAATTCAATATCAAAATGACATGCCCTAGTACATTTATGCGTTTGAAACTTGCAAGCTGTTAAGGTTTCTAGAGCACAATCCGACCGGAGTATTAACGAGGATCGGAAAAATTGTGCGTAAAACCAAAAATGAGAGCATAGATCTAAGAAGATGTGAAATGATTATGCTCGAATTGCTTAGGATGTTATAATTTATTGATTTGAACGAATTTCAAAGAGATATACGGGATTAAAAGATGATGGGAAAACACCCTCAGACAAGCAAAAAGCAACAAATCAGCTTAAAAGCTGTATCAGTCGCCCTATTGCTAGGTTTTACAGGCACATTTCTATCAGCTTGTTCGTTCAAACCGCTTTATGGAACAACAGCTACAAACGCACAACTTCAAGAAACATTAAAATCTGTTTCAATACCTGAAGTTCCAGGGCGCATTGGCCAAGTTGTTCGCAATGAACTGATTTTCCGTTTTACAGGCGGAGGTCATGCAGCTGCCCCTCAATATAAACTAACACTAGCCGTAAAAGAATCTGTAAAATCACAGTTTGTGCGCCGCGATGGTGATAGTGAAGGGCAATTTTTGGAATTAAACACATCCTTCAAACTTTACAGAATGGATGATGATAAATTACCAATCCTAGAAGGCGTTTCTTTCGCAAAAGCGGCATTTAACGACAACACGTCGATTTATTCAAATGTGCGCTCGCGTCGTAATGCTGAAGATCGTGCCGCTAAAACAACTGCAGAAGACCTTCAAGTTAGAATTTCAGCATTCCTTTCCGGTAATAGCTAAAATTCAAATTTTGCATGTCTTTTGATTATCGTGAGTTAACATGGTTGCTATAAAACCGAGCGACATAGATAGGCTCATAAAATCCCCAACCAGCTATGATGCTTACCTTATTTTTGGCCCAGACAGCGGCCTTGTCTCAGAACGCGCAAAATTCCTTAGCCAAAACTTAAGCGAAAAAGCAAAACGCCAAGGTGCTGAAACGGAGCAAATCACACTCCTGAATGATGACCTTTCAGCAAACCCCGAACGCCTCTCTATTGACTTAAAAACCATCTCTATGTTTGGTGAGCGAAAAGTTTTACGCGTTACAGCCGGCACAGCTCTTTCCGTCAATAATCTAGAAAGTCTCTTAAAAGAAACGCCTTTTGAAGCTGACCTGATCATAGAAGCAGGTGATCTTAAAAAAACAGCAAAGCTCAGAAAAATATTTGAAAGCGGTAAAACCATAGCCGCCATCCCGTGTTATACAGATAGCAATGCAGCTCTTCATAATCTCATTCAAGATGTCTTAAGCGCTAACAAGCTCGTTCTCTCTAAAGAAACAGAACAATATCTAATATCACGGCTAGGGGCTGATCGTGGTCTTAGCCGCAAAGAGGTTGAAAAACTTGCGCTCTATGCCATGGGAAAAGACCAAATTACCATCGAAGATATCGACAATATTTTAAGTGATATGTCAGAAATAGCGATGGATCAGATCATCGCACAAACCTTGCTTGGCAATCCGCAAATCGCTCTTAATCAATTGAGCCGTGCCATCAGCACAGGCCTAAACCCAGCACCTATTTTTCTAAGCCTACTCAGACAACTAGAACAATTACACAAAGGTGCCTTGAGCATTTCAAACGGAGCAACAATAGATACAGTAGCCAAATCCCAGCGCCCTCCACTATATTTTGAGCGCAGAGATAACTTCATCAAGCAATTAAACATCTGGCATGAAGATCACCTTTCCCGCGCCATCAATAAAGTACAAGAAGTTATGGGCAAAGCTAGAAGAAGAAACAACCCAACCTTAGAAATCTGCGAACTTGAGCAATTGCTATTGTCACTAGGCGGCTTTGCAAAAAATAAAAAACGCTAGGACTTTTTTTGTTACGCTTCAGATTGCCCACAAAGCAACCACGCTATTTGTTACGCTTTAGGTTCCCCACAAAGCAACCGCGCTATTAGTTGCGCTTCAGGTTGCCCATAAACACCGTGTTATTAGTCACACTTTCGTTGTCCTGCCAACAACAACACTTCCATCTTAAAGAAGCAATAGCTCTTGGTTGATGCTCTTTATAACAACTCCAGCACCCAAAAGCCCAATTTAAGCCCCAAAGAATTGGTAAACAAATCCTTAACAAAAGTGAAAGCTTCACAAAATTCTTTAGCTTTGGCTCTCAATCCATTTGAGAGCCAATTCTTTGGAAAGGTATTTCAACTCTTAAATTAAATAACATTCAATAAGTTAGATCCAATAAAGAGAAATGCAAAAATTGGATAAATTTGCAACGGATCAAAAAGAACAGGCGCAACCAAAAAATTGCTGAGATGAAACATTCTATCATCTCAAAAATGACAAAATTATAAAGCTGACCAACTTAAATATTTAACGATTGATTGAGTGAACCATAACAAATCAAAAGTTTCACGAATGAGAAAAACATCAATCATTCATGTTGAATTCAGGTCAGATGAGGAAAAATAAACTCGTCATCAAAAAACAGATGACGATTGGGAAAAGCATAAAAATCAAGCTTTGAGTAAAGATCGATTATTGAGTTCAAAATCGACTTAGAGGGTAAACTTAAGAATGAGTGATATGATCAAAAACACCGGTGTTTATCAACGTCTCTCCTCCAGCACAACTGAGTTGGAGCGAATGTTTAAAGAAGTCGACGAGAAGAAAACCCCCATCGATATTAAAAAAGTGCTCTTAATCATTGGTCTTGGCACGCTCTCTTGGGTCTCTACCTATTCAGGCCTCTTGGAACTCATCGCAGCAAACTCCGGTGATATTGGCTTTACCTATAAATTAGCCATCGGCTTTGCCGTCGCCATGCTCATGTTGATGATTGTCTATATCCTTGATCAACTATTCGCCCCATTAAATTGGTTGCTACGAACCATCTTTATTTTTGGCTATTTATTTCTAACCCTCATTTCTATTGGCTTTGGCTTTGGCTTCTATTGGAAGTTTTTAGAAAGCCGCTCTGAAGCAACCCGATCAGCCGAAAGTGCTGTTGGCCAAGTTCAAGGCTCATTACAAGCCGGTCAATCAAGGTTAGAACAATTAGAAAGCACCCTAACCACTCTAACCGCACTCTCTTTGCAAAAAGCCAATGAAGAGCGCACCAAAGGAAATAGCTGCCCTAATTCCCGCCCAGGTGACGGCCCAAGACGGCGCCTCAGAGATAATGATGCAAAAAGCTTTTCTTTCGCTGGAGATTTTGTCACAAGACGCGCGCAAACCGTCGCTAATGAAATCAAACAGCTCAATGGCGACATGGCCAAAATTGCCTCCCGCCACCCATCAACTGTTGATCCAGCAACAGGCACCAGAAATGCTTTCATGAAAAGTTTGAACCAAAGATTGGATCTGACAATCACACGGTTCAATTCCTTTAGAACAGATCCTCAGCTCAAATCCATCCGCAATAGTTTGGCTGACCGCTCTGCCAAAACTCAATTTCCTGATGGCAAAGGCGGCACGTTTAAATGCCCAGATAGCCAACTTCAATCAGCATTGCGAGGCGTGGTCCAAGCATTTGACCAACTCCCATTGCTAGAAAAACCAAAAATCGCAGCTGTTGAAGGCTCAGAAGCAACCATTGAAGCATTCCGTCGTTTAGCCTCTACACTGCGAGGTTTGCTGGTACTAAAAATGCCCCCAAGTGAAGACGAAATCAGAGAAGCCCGCCAAAAAGCTGTACGCTCAGTTACAGACAAGAAACCAGCCGCTCAGCTCAACAATGTACAAGCTGGTTTAAATGATAGAGATTATATCCCTCTTGCCATTGCGATTTTTGTCGATTTTTGCTTGCTATTAGTTTCCATCAACCGGCCAATGGATCGCCTTAAATCCCTAGTGCCTGTGATGAAAGAAGCAAGAGACGGCCCCATAAGCGGCATCTTATCAAGTTTCCATGCCACACATTTTGCCGGCATTCGTGAAGAGTTCAGCCTTTTCCAACATGTGGTGTTTGATTGGGGTGGCCATTACTATGTGGCAATTCCCCTCGCCTCAAATGACATCCAGGCGCAATATTTAGCAAACCTCTTTGTTAGCCTTGAAGGTAGGGGCATTGTAGACAGAGCCATCATTCCGCCCACCTTCATCATCAGAGGTAAACTAAAAAAAATGGGCAGCTCATTTGCCGAACACCGCGCTTTTCGTCTCTATAAGTTCAGAGATGGCGCCTGGTCAAACATTGTGCTCGACGCTGTAATGGGAGCAGCGAAAGATGTTGCAATAGAAAATGCCAACCAACGCACCCTTGAAAAGTACAACCCTGAAACTGAGCAAAAAGATCAACCATCAATAGATGGAAAGTCTGCCAACTTCGCTAGCTTATTTGATGAAAACGGCCAGAAAGTTCCTGATCATAGGCACAGTGATGGTCAAGAACAATCAATTGAGAATTCACCGCACTTTTACGAAGGTGAGCAAGATCAATCCGTTATGGTCTTACCTCGTATGCTAAGAAAAGTTGGAGCAAAAGGCCATCACCAACCACATGAAGCTCATAACCACGAAGCAAATGATAATGTCATCGCACCAGCAACATTCCAAAACCCAGCTTTTTACAACAACAGACAAAACCCTGGTTTCCAAGGAACACAGAATAATGGGCAAAATGGACCACAATCACAAATCAAACAAACCCAACAACCGCCTTTAAGAACCCCCAATGTAAATCCAATGCCTCATCCTCAGATGAGATCTGATATGCCTGCTCAAAAAGGAATTCAAAATAATCACCCTGAAATGGCAAACCAACCGTACGTGAACAAGCAAGCCCCTTACAACCCAATGGGCATTAAACCGCTTGATAAAAACAAACAGCAAACAAGTGAAAATTCACAACCACCTCAAATCACTGAAGAGATGAAACAACAAAGCCAAAATCTCAATAATGAGGTGAAAGAGAACGAAGAGAGAGAGAAAGCGCAAAACTCGGAAACAGAAGAGAATCAATCCAACATTGATCAAACTGAACATAAAAAGATTGTTTCATTAAAACAAAAAGAGCCTGAGCAAAATCTCAAGCAAAATTCTGTTGATGAGCTATCTTCTTCAAAAGAGACACAAGTGAGTGACAATCAAAACTCAGTGCTTAATGACGAAAAAAATGAAAAATTACCGCAAGCTGAAGAAATTTCAAAAAAACTAGAAGCTCTGCAAGAAGATCTCTCAGCTTCAGAAACTCAAAACATTGAAAAAGCCGCAAAAGAGACGCAAGAAACAGTTCAAAACCCAAAAACCGTCGAGGAAGAGCCAGAATTAGCCCACATTGCTGTAGGTAAAATTACTGATTGGTTTGCAAAAGACAATCAACCAATAGACAAATCTGAAGAAGATAGCGACCTTATAGACAAAAAAGAAATTTAATTTTTTTTCAAAAAATGACCAATTTTAATTCACTCGGCAATCATTCATTAACCGACAGTTTGTATTGTGAATTCTAACAGATGGCCAAGCCACATTAGTCTATATCCGCCAAAAGAAGGAAAAATAAAAAATGGGACTTATCAAAGACATCAGCAGCCCCACAACAACAGACGATTCTGCTGAGTTAAACTATTTCTTTGATATTTTGGACCATTTTATTGAAAAAATTTCTTCAGATGCCTCACTAGAAAAGAGCTTAACATTAATTGCTCGCTCTCCTGAGGCAAACATTGCAAAAGCCTGCATCCAGTGCCGTGAAAAATTAGCACTTGCTAACATTGAGTTAAAAGTAATCTTTGCTCAAATTACACCGTCGGAATATCTAAGCGAGTGGTTAGACCCAGAAACATCACCATGCGGTCCAACTCCTGAAAATAATCTTCGTTGGGGCAATAGACATAATTTAGTGGATGCGCACGAACAACTAACCCTTAACAGCCAATGTAGCTGGTCAGGCGAATCAATGCGCAGAGAAGTCAGTTCAAGATTTGGCTTTTATATTTTTGATGAAGAATGCAAACAAGCAGCCATTAGAGGCGAACGCGCCTTTAACGCACTTTGGCAAATCTGCGATAAAATACCGCAAGTTCATATCAAAAGAGCCAAACAATCAAGTGAACAATCATTTCTAGGTGCTCACTCCAAGTCTGCTTCATACCCTCAAAATGAAGTTAATTACCTCGCATCAGAATTTACTCGTCATTAAGTTCAATTTTAAATATCAGAAATTTCTTAAAGATCATATCCATTTATTAAAGTTTTGATGGCAGATTAACCACAGCATCAAATCCACACAGTATGGCTGCGTTAAAATAACCTATTCTTTTTTACAATTTTGCCGGCCATAGTTCTTGCATTTTAGGTAAATGAAGATGAAAAATTTGAAAAAATTGACCTTTTTCCTACTGATCTGCTCCCTCGGATTATTTCCAGCTCACTCTCTTGCTGGAACACAATCTAAAAAGACAATCGAAACAGAACTTATCTGCAAAGATAAAATCAAACTAATCGGCTTTCCTAACATTCTAGAATCAATCGCTCACATGCGCACCGTGATTCAATGGTCAAACAAAGTTAAGAAAAAATATGATGAAACTTTTGCACAATGGCACAATGCCCAAAGCAAATCTATAAAATGTAAGAAAGAAGGAAGCTCGCAATATTTTACCTGCACTTTAACAGCCATACCGTGTGCTCATAAAGAGGTAAAATTGGAAAGCGAAACTGATAAGAAATAAATCTTACCAATCAAAAAAAACCGTTAAATCAATTTAACGGGTTTTTTTACTTCTATATTTGATAGCCTATATTAAAATCTAAACATTTGATTGTGGAGCATCAGCTTCTTTCGAACTTGTCGAAGAAGCTTCTGTTTCCTCACCATCATCATTGGCTTCACCAGCACGGCTTGCTTCATTGAGAACGGTCAATAGCGGTGTCAAACCTTCGGTATCAACCAAATGGAAAACTTCCATATCGCGTTGCGCATCAGCACTCCACCCAACAATATCAAGCATACGGCGCCCTTTTGAAAGCAAACCATGATTGCGAATCTGCTCATTTTCCTGCACACGGCTACGGCTCTCACGCGCTTCTTCGCGTCTTGCCCGTCTCAATTCACGCGGTGTTAAAACTCGTATCAATTCCAAATCATCAAGAACACCTGTTAATTGATTAATCGCCAAGGCCCTTAACTCTTCATCTTTATTATCTTTCTCAACACTATAAAGATTGGGGATGATAAAGAACGAAGTCCCCCCATGATGGACAAGATGCTTCCTCACCCATTCTATATCCGCCCCCGGCGCCCGCGAAATTGCGGTCTCAATCGCAGCTGTTAAATGTCTAATCACTGCCATATTGGGTAAATGTAAACGAGCTTGGTTACGCTCCAAACCATCACGGCGCAAAGGTCCAGCCGCTGGCGGGTTAAGTGCTGTTAAAGCAAAAAGCCCCAAATCAATACCAAGCGTTGCAAGAAGCGCAATTAAATCACGGCCCGAAATCGCAGTACCACCCTCAGTTTTACCAGATGCCACTTCGCCGCCAGACACCACATAAGAAACTAATGAGGTAAAATAAGAGCCAAGGTTAGTCCAAAGCCGCTTAACAGCATTCGCAACACCAGCTGGTCCTTCATTAAATGACGCTTCTCTTAAATTTAAAACAGCAGGCTCCCCGGCTTGAGCAGCAGCTTGGCGCAAACGCTGCGCCAATGTCGGGTCGTAACAAGAAAACCCAGGTTGACCAGGTGCAACTGAAACGGTTTCCGCCAAAGCCAACATTTCAGTCGCTGTCGTTTTACCAAGCTCATTCGAGCGAGCAGCAATGTTTTTCGCCCGCCCACGAACACTAGCAGCCGTTACTTCAAAAACCTTTTGCCGCTCTGCAACCGTGGCCCCTTCAATGCGGGCCACACTCAATCTGAGTTTTTCCAAATCAGCTTTAACAGGACCAAGCCAAGAACCAGAAATTCCATCTCGTAAAGACGCCACTTGGTCACGAACACTCCGCCGTGCATTATATAAAGGTCCACGCCCCGCACCAGAAGCCCGGCCACAGCTACCACCACTGCTTTCTTCCCGCGCCATTTGCGTCTCAGACCAGCTCACAACATTATCAAGTTGAATTTTCACCGCATCCAAACGAGCCGCAACAGCACTTCCAGCATCTCTGGCATCTTCTTGCAAACCTGAAAGGCTAGTTCGTGTTGCTTCTTCACCCGCTATCAAGCTCCACCAAAATCCATAGCCAAACCCAATTGACCAAAGAGCTAAGAACAAATAAAGCGGCAAAGTAATCACCCGCTCAGAAAAGCGGCGCTGCGCCCCAAAAGTTTCCCGCAAAGCCAGCCACATAAGAAATGTAAGCGCGACAACAATAGCAATCACCAAGGCTTCGTTAGAAACAGAAAGCCCACCAGGCATTGTTCGCCCTTGAGAAATACCACTGGTCTGAACACCTAGGATAAAGTCACTCATCCCGCTCCAGGTAGCATAACCTGAAATCGCCAATAGCATGAGAGATGCAATGCCTATAAGGGAATTACGACCAAAGAAATAGTCAACAATGCGCCCCCATCCAGAAAATTCAGTTCGTCTTTCTTTAATAACGGCCTGAGTTTGTGTTTGTGCCATTACCATGTCCCTTATATTACGCAAAACGAGAGACTAAACAGAGGTTTCGCTCGTTTAATTAACCATGTTTGATAAACCACGACTAACTTGCCAACAAACCAGCGTCAAGCTGTTTCAGATCTCATAGAAGAGAACGAAGCAATTTAAAATGAAGCGTTGCCAAAACCGCTCTTAAATTTAGAATTTCAGCTTTTGAAAAATAAAACAAAGTGCGAACGTTTCTTTTTAATCAAAAAACTAGGCCGTAGACTTATAAATTAACTATTTTTGGTAAGAGCCAATTTGGTTGTATATAAGAAGCAAAGCTGCAGGAAATAACATTATTTTCAAGGCTTTGCGACGCTATAGACGGCCAAATTGGCCTTATCCGAAGGACGCTCTCACAAGCCGCCTTTGACGTCGTCAAACAACTTATATGGGGGAATACCCCCGTATTGCATTGTTTTCCTAGCCAAAAACGGCTTGTGAGGCGCCAAAA
>JAEPQF010000033.1 GCA_017640685.1 Hyphomicrobiales bacterium | reverse complement strand
CTTCAAATCGAAGGTTTGAAAGTTCAGCGCCTGTTGATCTTGCAAACTGATGTCTTCATTGAGTAGCACCGTTAATTGCTCATAAGCTTGAGCGCTCATTTGGTTTAATTTTTTAGCGCCGTCAAGATTTGTTATAATCAGTTTTATGCCGGCATCCATGATACGATGCTCTAAAGCACTTGGCCCGAACAAAACAAATAGGGGCACGGCAATAGCGCCCATTTTGTAAACAGCGATATGGCTAGCTGCTGTATCTACCGATTGGGGCAAAAGAATACCAACACGATCGCCAGTGTTAACACCCTTTGCGATTAAGCTGTTGGCAGTTTTATTTGAGAGTTTTTTTAACTCACCAAATCTTGTTGTTTTTTGCTCACTGCCAAGTACTGATATGATGGCCGTTTTATTTGGGTCTTTTTCTGCCCATTTATCACAAACATCAAAACCAATATTATAAAATTCAGGAATTTCCCAACTGAAATTTTCGTATAAATCTTTATAATTATTGGTTTCTTGTAACATCAAGCCTTACTCCTGTTCGTCTTCTTCAAAGCGAACAAGTACCGCCCCACTTTCAACTGAGCTGCCCTCGGTGCATAACCACTCAGCAATTACACAGTCACGCGGTGCGATAAGGCTGTGTTCCATTTTCATGGCTTCAATCACGCCCAGCCTGTCTCCCGCTTTAACGGCATCTCCGACTGCGACTTTGATCTGGCTGATCACACCTGTCATTGGAGATTTAAGCGCATCACTGGAGCTCTCATCTGCCCCTGCTTGTGTCAATGGATCTGGATGTAGAAACAAGAAGGTTACACCTTCATACAAAACAGAGATCGAATTGGTGAAATCAGCATTTTTGTAAGACACGACATCAGCTGTAATTTGTTTTGTCTCGGTGCCTGCATCTTCCGTTTTCTCACGTAAAGTTGCGGTTATTTCATTGTTTAATCTTGCAATATTATCAAGGCGAAGTGGTGCTTTATCATCCTCTAAAACGCTCAGGCTTTGGTTATCGTTTAAAATGATTGTTTTCGTGATTTTTTCTTCACCAGTGATCAAAGTTATTTTATGGCTTGCCTCGCCCCATAAGCGCCAGCCTGTTTGAGCTTTTGTTAAATCAAGCTTTAAAGCCTCCAGTGCTGCGAGCGCAAAAACAAGCCCTGGCATTTCCTCTTTGGCAATTAGTGTTTCCATGTCCCTCTCGATTAAACCAGTGTCAACAATGCCGTTTCCGAAGTCTTTGTGGTTACAAAGGCTGATGAGGAAACTTACATTGGTGATGGTACCTGCGACATGGGTATTCGTTAAGGCTTTATTTAATTTAGAAAGTGCTTCTTCTCGGTTTTTGCCGTGAGTAGTTAGCTTTGCAATCATAGGGTCATAATGAGGAGAAATTTCCGAGCCTGATTCAACAGCTGTATCTATCCGCGCATCGCCAAACTCGATGTGATGTACTTTACCTGTTACGGGAAGGAAATTATTATTTGCGTCTTCTGCGTAAACTCTTGCTTCAAAAGCGTGGCCGTTAATGTGCAATTCGTCTTGGCTTTTTGGCAAAGCTTCGCCAGCAGCCACCCGCAATTGCCATTCGACTAAGTCAGTTCCTGTGATAGCTTCTGTTACCGGGTGCTCAACTTGCAATCTCGTGTTCATTTCCATGAACCAAAAGCCGTCAACAGATAAGTCGCCACTGCCATCAACGATGAATTCAATGGTGCCGGCGCCAGTGTAATCAATTGCTTTTGCTGCGTTTTTTGCAGCACTTGTCATGGCATCGCGCATTTCTCTGGTCATGCCTGGGGCTGGTGCTTCTTCAATGACCTTTTGGTGACGTCTCTGCAATGAGCAATCACGCTCGAATAAATGCACGACATTGCCTTTGGTATCACCAAAGACTTGAACTTCGATGTGCCTTGGTGCGGTGATGAACTTTTCTATCAAAACATGAGGGTCACCAAAACTGGCTTGCCCTTCGCGCTGTGCGCTTTCTAGCGCGCTTTTAAAATCTGCTGGGTCATCCACTTTTCGCATACCCTTGCCACCGCCTCCGGCGCGAGCTTTGATCAGAACAGGGTAGCCAATTTTCTCAGCTTGTTCCGCTAAAAATTCTGCGTCTTGGCTCTCACCATGGTAACCTGGCACAACAGGAACATTTGCTTCTTCCATCAATTTTTTAGCAGCATCTTTTAGCCCCATTTTATGGATGGCCTCAGCTGATGGCCCTACAAATGTTAGGTTCGCCGCTTCAACAGCTTCAACAAATTCTGGGTTTTCTGATAAAAAACCATATCCAGGGTGGATGGCTTCGGCACCTGTTTTTAAGGCGGCTTTAATGATGACATCGCCCTTTAAATAGCTTTCTGCAACAGGGGCTTTACCAATAAGCACGGCTTCATCTGCCATTTGCACATGGAGCGCATTTTGGTCAACTTCAGAATAAACAGCGACCGTTTTTACGCCCATTTTTTTAGCTGTTTGAATGACGCGGCATGCAATTTCACCACGATTGGCAATGAGTATTTTTGAAAACATAATCATCTCCCTTACACCTTATAAATTACATACGGAACAGGCCGAAGCGGGTTTCTTCCACTGGCGCATTCAAACAAGTTTTTAAAGAGAGAGAGACCACGTCACGGGTTTTTCTCGGATCGATGATGCCATCATCCCAAAGACGCGCTGAGGCATAAAAGGGGTGACCTTGTGTTTCAAATTGCTCTAAAATCGGGCGTTTGAAATCGGCTTCTTCATCGGCACTCCATTCGCCGCCATTGCGCTCAATTCCTGCCCGTTTCACAGTGGCAAGCACACCGGCTGCTTGGGGACCGCCCATGACCGAAATTCTCGAATTTGGCCACATCCACAAGAAGCGTGGACCAAAAGCACGGCCGCACATGCCATAGTTGCCAGCCCCAAAAGAACCGCCGACAAGAACAGTGATTTTAGGAACTGCCGCTGTTGAAACGGCCGTTACTAATTTTGCACCATCTTTCGCGATGCCGCCAGCTTCATATTTTTGACCAACCATAAAGCCAGTGATGTTTTGCAAAAACAAAAGCGGTGTTTTGCGTTGACAACAAAGCTGAATGAAGTGGGCCCCTTTGGTGGAACTTTCTGAAAAAAGCACACCATTGTTCGCAATGATGCCAACTGGCATGCCGTCAATATGGGCAAAACCGCAGACGAGAGTTGTGCCATAATTGGCTTTAAACTCTTCGAACTCTGAGCCATCAACTAACCGCGCGATTAATTCCCTTGCATCATAAGGGGTTTTTGCATCTGCCGGGACTACGCCCATGACAGAGGCTGGGTCATAGTTAGGGGCTTTTGGTGTTTTTAACGTTATATTTGGCGTTGGAGCACTGCCTAAATTACCGATGATTTCTCGCCCTAATGCCAATGCATGAGCATCATCCTCGGCCATATAATCAGCAACGCCAGAAAGACGTGTGTGTGTATCAGCGCCGCCTAGAGTTTCAGCGTCAACGATTTCACCGGTTGCTTCTTTTACCAATGGTGGGCCAGCTAGAAAGATAGTCCCTTGTTCTTTCACGATAATTGTTTGGTCACACATTGCAGGCACATAGGCGCCGCCGGCTGTACATGGCCCCATAACAATCGCAATTTGAGGAATGCCTTTTGCACTCATATGGGCTTGATTATAAAAGATGCGACCAAAATGATCTTTATCCGGGAAAACTTCATCCTGGTTTGGAAGGTTGGCCCCTCCTGAATCTACCAGATAAATACAAGGGAGATTATTTTCAGCTGCGATCTCTTGGCCGCGTAAATGCTTCTTTACGCTGAGAGGAAAATATGTCCCTCCCTTAACGGTTGCATCATTGCAGACAATCATACAATCACGCCCCATAACTTTACCAACACCAGCGATAGAGCCTGCACCTGGGATATCGTCTTTATATACATCTTTCGCTGCAAAAAGCCCCACCTCGAGAAATGGTGAGCCCGGATCGAGCAGACCGGCGATGCGATCCCTTGGCAAAAGTTTACCGCGCTTGATATGACGCTCTCTTGACGCTTCAGAGCCGCCTTTCATAATGCGCTCAGCTTCAGTTGCAACCACTTGCAACTGAGCTTCCATTGCATTTTTATTTTCTATAAAGCTTGGTGACTGCTCTGATATTTTTGATTGGAGTATTGCCATTTGATCCTCACATAGGGCGCTTTAACTCTTAAAAAGAGTGTGCAAATTTTCTCTGACCTCAAGGTTATTATTTAGTTTCTTCAAATAACTCTCGGCCGATGAGCATGCGACGAATTTCAGATGTACCGGCGCCAATTTCATAAAGCTTTGCATCTCGCAACAAGCGACCAGTTGGGTATTCATTTATATAGCCATTCCCGCCCAAACACTGGATTGCTTCCAAGGCCATTTGCGTTCCTTTTTCAGCTGAGTAAAGAATGCAACCTGCGGCATCTTTACGGCTTACTTTGCCATTATCAGCAGCCCTTGCAGCGGCATAAACATAAGAGCGGCAAGCATTCATGGTTGTGTACATGTCTGCGATTTTGCCTTGCATAAGCTGGAATGTGCCAATTGGTTTGCCGAACTGTTCTCTCTCGTGAACATATGGCACAACAATATCCATTGCAGCAGCCATGATGCCAAGGGGGCCAGCTGCTAACACCAACCGCTCATAATCAAGACCAGACATCAGAACATTCACGCCCTTACCTTCTTCGCCAAGAACATTTTCAAACGGGACTTCGCAATTTTCAAAGACAAGTTCGCAAGTGTTTGAACCGCGCATGCCAAGCTTGTCTAGCTTTTGAGCGGTGGAAAAACCAACCATATCTTTTTCAATGATAAAGGCTGTGATGCCTCTTGGGCCAGCTTCCGGATCTGTTTTGGCATAAACAACAAGCGTCGTGGCGTCTGGGCCGTTTGTGATCCACATCTTGTTGCCATTTAGCAAATAGCCTGAGTTTCTTTTTTCTGCTTTTAGTTTCATTGAAACAACGTCTGACCCAGCGCCAGGTTCAGACATGGCTAATGCGCCAACATGCTCACCAGTGATGAGTTTGGGGAGGTATTTTTGATGTTGTTCTGGTGTGCCATTGCGCTGGATTTGGTTGATGCAAAGGTTTGAATGAGCGCCATAAGACAGTCCTACAGACGCTGAGGCACGGCTGATTTCTTCAATTGCGATACAATGAGCAAGATAGCCCATATCTACGCCGCCATTTTCCTCAGGAATTGTAATGCCGTGAAGGCCTAATTCGCCCATTTTTTCCCATAAATCATTGGGAAATAAGTTTGTCTCATCAATTAACGCAGCGCGTGGTGCTATCTCTTCTTGTGCGAAACGACGCACTGTATCTCGGAGTGCTTCAATATCTTCTCCAAGGTCAAAATCCATAACAGCATCAAACATTTTTTACTCTCCTCCCGAGCGTATACTTAATCTTTTGCGCAGCCAACGCTCCGCAGAACCATATTGACGTAGATATCTTCGATTTTCTTTTGTGATAAACGGCCGCCTGTGCGGTACCAGGTATTAATTCCTGTTAGCATTGCCAATGTCGCCATTGCTGTGACGTGGGCATCTTCCACTTTAAAGCTGTTTTCTTTGATGCCATTGGCAATGATGGTTTTTAGCTCGTCTTCATATTGACGGCGCAATTCTTCTATGAGCTTAAATTCTTCAGGCTCTAGTGAGCGTAATTCCATATAAGCGATAAAAACTTCATCTGGTCTTTTAATGTTGTAGCGAATGTGAAACCTGGCGAAGCGCTCTAGGGCTTCAATTGCAGGCAGTTCAGTTTCGCTTTCTTTTTCTTTGGCCCAAGCTTTCAAGAGAGCTTCCAAGTGCTTCTGCATGATATCAAGAAGTAAAGCTTGCTTTGTTGGGTGATATTGATAAAGCGCGCCAGGTTGAACGCCCACGGCATCTGCGATCATCCGCATTGAAACCGCTGCAAAGCCATGGCGTGCAATAAGCTCAAGGCTATGTTTGTGAATAGCCTTTGCTGTTGCTTTCCCATTTGACCCTGCCAAACGTGCCAAAGCTGCGCCTCCCTTAAAAACGATCGCTTGAAAAAACATCAATTAATTGAATGTACGTTCATTTAATTAATAGGTAAAAAGGTAAGTCTGTCAAGAGAGGTTTTTTAATTTTTTATGAGAAAATGAGTTAAAGTTGAGTAGGCTATTGATTTTTATGAAAATAATCTTCTTTTGGGCAGGACATTAGGCCAGGCGAAGACTGGACGAAACTTAAGTTATTGAATTATATTTGTAAAAACCTAGATTTTCCGCTTTAACAGCACATTTAACAGTCTTATTTAGGCATTGATTTTAATAGAGACCTCATGCCTTCAATGATGGCTTTTGAGCATACTCTAACGCGCTCTAATTGAGCATAATCTTCGTGAACAATATACCAAAATGACCGTTTAAAGGAGATTTCATCAGGCAAAACTTTAACTAAACTTTCATGTGGCTCGGTCATAAAATCTGGTAAAATGCCCACACCAGCCCCATTTAACAAAGCTTTTAATTGCACATGAATGCTCGTGCTGGTGAGGTGAGGATTGAACGCCCCGTCAACGAGTGGGATGTAATCCAGCTCCTCATCAAAAATCATATCTGAGATATACCCTACACCTCTTACCTTAATAAGATCCGAGACTTTTTTGATCTTTTTTGCTTGGCTTAAATAGTCTTTGGAGGCATTGAGGTGCAATCTGTAATCAGCAATTTTTTGAACACGTACTCGCCCTTTTTGAGGTTTTGAAACTGCGATGACAAAATCTGCCTCTCTTTTGGAGAGGGAAAATTTTTGTGGTAGGGCAACGAGTTGCATCTCTAATTTGGGGTATGTTTCACATAAATTTTGCGCGACTTCGACAACAATTTGAGAGGCTGCCCCTTCTGGCACACCAACGCGCACCGGTCCAGAGAGTTTTTCCATCTGACCGCCAAAGGTGTCTTCTGCCACCAAAGCTTCACTTTCAATCCGTTCTGCAAAAGGAATTAAATCACCTCCAGCTCTTGTAAGACTATAGCCGGTGGGGGCACGGTCAAAAAGAACGATATTCAAAGCTTCTTCCAAAGATTTAATACGGCGCGCAACGGTTGCGTGATCTACCCCTAATTGACGCCCTGCCACACTTAAGCGACCAGAGCGCGCGACAGCGAGAAAGAAGCGATAATCATTCCAATTTAGCGGCATTTTGGGCCCCTCTTTTCCATTAGCACTTATTATCAGTATGTTTACGTGCATTGGCTGCCCGCAAATTTGATGATGCTAAATTCACGTTATCACATCAACTTCCTCTTGTGAATTTTTGCACAACTGATAGCGCATTCTAAGCACTTTCGCTCATTAAGATCTGTTTGTAAACTAAAGTCTAATCAAGCTCAGACTGAATCAAAATGCGGTTAAATGATCGCGCCTAATTGGCTCTAATAATAATCATCAGTCTAGCCAGATTTTTCACAATATATTTGATCAACATTGATTTTAAACGAAATGAAAGACTGTCCTTATGGTAACTGAAATTGGAAATCTGATTGGCGGGAAGCAAGTTCCTAGCACCTCAAACCGCACTGGTGATGTTTTTAACCCAGCAACAGGTGAAGTCATTGCCAAGGTTGCTCTTTCTAGCGCGCCAGAACTAGCTGAAGCTGTTGAAGTTGCTAAAAAAGCTCAACCAGCCTGGGCTGCCACGAACCCGCAAAAGCGCGCACGCGTGATCATGAAGTTTGTTGATTTGCTTAACCGCGACATGGACAAACTAGCTGAAGCTTTATCTCGTGAGCACGGCAAAACCATGCCAGACGCAAAGGGTGATGTTATTCGCGGGCTTGAAGTTGCTGAATTTTGCATTGGTGCACCGCACCTACTAAAAGGTGAGTTCACTGAAGGAGCTGGCCCAAATATTGACATCTACTCTATGCGCCAACCGCTTGGTGTTGTTGCTGGCATCACACCGTTTAACTTCCCTGCCATGATCCCGATGTGGAAATTCTGCCCAGCGATTGCTGCTGGTAATGCTTTCATTCTTAAGCCATCTGAGCGCAACCCCACTGTGCCGATTATGCTTGCTGAACTGATGCTTGAAGCTGGTTTACCTGAAGGCATTTTGAATGTTGTTAATGGTGACAAGGAAGTGGTTGATGCCATTCTTGATCATCAAGATATCACAGCGATTGGCTTTGTTGGTTCAACACCAATTGCTGAATATATTTACTCGCGCGGTTGTGCAAACGGCAAGCGCGTACAGTGTTTTGGTAGCGCAAAAAACCACATGATCATTATGCCCGATGCTGATCTTGATCAAACAGCTGACGCTTTGATTGGTGCTGGATATGGTGCTGCTGGCGAGCGTTGCATGGCAATCTCTGTAGCTGTTGCTGTTGGCGAGAAAACAGGTGATGAACTGATTGCTAAATTAAAACCTCGTGTGGAAGCGCTGAAAATTGCGCCTTATACAGATGGCGATGATGCTGACTTTGGGCCATTGATTACAAAAGCTGCGCGAGAGCGTGTGCTTGGTCTTGTTAACTCAGGTGTTGAGCAAGGTGCTGATTTGGTTGTTGATGGCCGTGATTTCAGCATGCAAGGCTATGAAAATGGTAATTTCATTGGCGGTTGCCTCTTTGACAATGTCACAACAGATATGGACATTTACAAGGAAGAAATTTTTGGCCCTGTGCTTAATGTGATGCGCGCCAAGGATTATGAAGATGGCATTCGCCTTCCTATGGAAAATGAATTTGGCAATGGTGTTTCAATCTTTACTCGTGATGGTGACACAGCGCGTGATTTTACATCTCGCATTAATGTTGGCATGGTTGGTGTTAATGTGCCAATTCCTGTGCCACTCGCTTACTACACATTTGGCGGTTGGAAGAAATCTGGCTTTGGTGATTTGAACCAACACGGTCCAGATGCTTTCCGTTTTTACACAAAAACAAAAACAGTTACCTCACGTTGGCCATCAGGCATCAAAGAAGGTGCTGAATTTGTTATTCCAACTATGGGCTAACCCTTCCCCACAATTAGCTCCCCCTTGGCTTCGTTTCTTTTCTCCTAAAACTCTAAGAGGCCAAGGGAGAGCGCTTTTAATAATAGGCACTAACTAGCAGGCTGCAGATATGAATAATTTTGACTTAAATGAAGAACAGATGGCCATTCAAGAAATGGCGCTTAGCTTTGCTGCTGATAAAATCGCTCCTCATGCTGTGCAATGGGATGCCGATAAGCACTTTCCATTAGACGTGATTAAAGAGGTTGCTCCTCTTGGCATGGCTGGCATTTATGTCAATGAGGATGTTGGGGGCTCGGGTCTTGGGCGCCTTGATGCCGCGATTATTTTTGAAGCGCTTGCTACTGGTTGTCCGGCGACATCAGCTTTTATCTCCATTCATAATATGACAGCCTGGATGATTGATAAGTTTGGCTCAGCAGAACAAAGACAAAAATGGGTGCCACAACTTTGTTCGATGGATTTAATTGGCGCTTATTGTTTAACAGAGCCTGGATCTGGCTCTGATGCGGCTGCGTTAAAAACACGAGCCGTTCGCGATGGTGATCATTATGTTCTTAATGGGCAAAAGCAATTTATCTCTGGTGCTGGATCAGCCGGTGTTTACATTGTTATGGTGCGAACTGGCGATGATGGGCCAAATGGTATATCTGCTCTGATCGTGCCGGCTGACACGCCTGGTTTAAGTTTTGGACCTAATGAGCATAAAATGGGGTGGAATGTTCAGCCAACTTGCGCCATGATTTTTGAAGATGCACGTGTGCCGATTGAGAACCTCATGGGTGCTGAAGGCGAGGGCTTTAAATTTGCCATGGCTGGTCTTGATGGCGGGCGCCTTAACATTGGCGCGTGCTCATTAGGCGGCGCTCAATCAGCTTTTGATAAAGCACTTACTTATATGGATGAACGAGAAGCCTTTGGAAAAAAACTCAATAACTTCCAAGGCTTGCAATTCCGCATCGCTGAAATGAAAATGAATTTGGAAGCGGCCAGAACGCTTTTGTATAAAGCTGCTTGCAAGCTTGACCAGAAAACACATGACGCAACGATGTGGTGCTCTATGGCGAAAGCGCGGGCGACAGAGACCGGCTTTGAAGTTGCTGACCAAGCTCTGCAACTTCATGGTGGGTATGGCTATTTATCTGAATATGGCATTGAGAAAATTGTTCGTGATTTGCGCGTTCATCGTATTCTTGAAGGCACGAATGAAATTATGCGTTTGATCATTTCTCGCCAACTCATCAAAGAGGCACGCTCATGAGTAATTATGGCATGAGTGATAATGGCACGAGTGATGATCTTATCATTTCTCAAGATGGTTCCATTGGTCGGTTTCATTTAAACCGACCAAAAGCTTTGAATGCCTTAACAGCGCCTATGGCCTATAAGATGAAAGACCAGTTAGAGGCCTGGGCTACAGATGCTAGCATCTCGGCTGTGCTTGTTACTGCTGAAGGAAACCGTGCCTTTTGTGCTGGCGGAGATATTCGCGACCTTTATGAGAATGGCAAAAAAGACCCGCAACCAGGCCAGGACTTTTGGCGCGAAGAATATAAGCTAAACGCGCTTATTCACAATTATTCTAAACCATATATTGCTTTCATGGATGGCATTGTGATGGGCGGCGGTGTTGGTATTTCTTCGCATGGATCACACAGAATAGTTACTGAAAACACCATGCTAGCCATGCCTGAAACAGGCATTGGCTTTTTGCCTGATGTTGGTGGTACTTACATTCTTTCGCGCTCACCAGGTTTAACTGGCGTTTATCTTGGCACCACTGGCGCGCGTATGAATGGGGCAGATGCCATTTTTGCAGGTTTTGCTGACCATTATGTTCCTTCAGAGAAACTTCCACTATTGGCTGAAAAACTAATCAGTGGTGCTAACATTGATGAAGCGATTGCTGAATTTGCAATGGACGCTCCAGATGGAAAATTAGCTCCTTTGCAAACAGACATTACTGAAGGCTTTAGTGGGGCTACTGCGCTTGAATGCACGCGAAAAATTGAGACTATGGCTGAGGGTGGGAATGAATGGGCAGCAAAAACTGCAAAGCTCTTAAGGCGTCATTCTCCTATTGCTATTTCGGCTGCGTTCAAAGCAATTTCACAAGCACGCTCGCTTGACACAATTGAGCAATGTTTAAATGTAGAATACAGATTTGCGCACCGTGCTCTTTTAGGGACTGAATTTTACGAAGGGGTGAAAGCCGTTATCATTGATAAAGACCACATCCCTCAATGGCAACCTCCAACTTTAGAGGGCGTAACAGCTGATCAGCTTGATGATTTGTTTACTCCTCTAGGTAACGAGGAATGGATTAGCAGTTAAAACATATCAAGATTAAAAAGAATTCGTTTGGGAGGAAGAAATGGCTAAAATTAGTTTTATTGGCTTGGGGAACATGGGGCTACCTATGGCGCAAAACCTGGCCAAAGCCGGGCATGAAGTGACAGGGTTTGACGCACTACCCGCTGCACGAGATGCAGCAGCTGAAGCTGGGCTTAAAATTGGTGAAAGCAATGCCCAGGTCGCCGAAGTGGCTGAAATTGTTATTTTGATGCTACCTAATGGACAGATCGTTAAAGCTGTTGCTGAGGAAGTTTTAAGTGCCCTCCCCAAAGGTAGTTTATTAATTGATTGCTCTACGATTGATGTGAGTTCAGCCAAAGACTTACATAAAATGGCCAATAGCGCTGGCGTGCTCAGCCTTGATGCGCCGGTATCTGGTGGTGTTGGCGGTGCTGCTGGTGGCACACTTACCTTTATGGTTGGTGGCTCTCAAGACGCCTTTGAAGTTGGCGCTCCTTATTTTGAAATTATGGGGCAAAAGGCTGTTCATTGTGGCAATGGCGGCTCAGGCCAATCTGCTAAAATTTGTAATAATATGATGCTTGGCATTTCAATGATTGCTACATGTGAAGCGTTTGCAATGGCTGAAAAACTTGGTCTTTCTCAATCAGCTTTGTTTGATGTTGTCTCTACCTCTTCTGGCTCTTGCTGGTCCGTTAATACTTATTGCCCTGTGCCTGGTGTCGGCCCGCAATCTCCTGCTGACAATGATTACAAAGCCGGTTTCGCTGCCGCTTTAATGCTGAAAGATATGGACCTTTCGCAACAAGCTGCTGGCTCTGTTGATGCAGCTACTCCTCTTGGTGAGCATGCAACACAGCTTTACAAACAAATGGTTGATGAGGGACAGGGCGGGGCCGATTTTTCTGCCATTATTCATCATTTAAATAAGAAGTAATTTGCACATAAGACATTTCAAAGGATTGGAACAAAACCATGAGCACAACAGTTACATTTGAGAAAAAGGGACGCGTTGCTTTATTAACGTTAAACCGACCTGAAGCTTTGAATGCCCTTAATTCTGAATTACTTGAAACTTTGATGGGACATATCAACACGCTTGCAGATGACCCTGACACGGGGTGTATTGTAATTACCGGTTCTGACCGCGCGTTTGCAGCCGGAGCTGACATTAAAGAAATGTCTTCAAAATCATATATTGAAATGCTGATGACAGATCATTTCGGACGGCATAATGCTATGGAGCGTTGCCGTGTTCCGATTATTGCGGCTGTTTCTGGATTTGCTTTGGGAGGTGGCTGCGAGCTTGCCATGATGTGTGATTTCATTCTTGCGTCTGACACAGCTAAATTTGGCCAACCTGAAATTAAACTTGGCGTTATTCCTGGTATGGGTGGCTCTCAACGCTTGACGCGCGCTGTTGGTAAATCCAAAGCGATGGATATGATTTTAACTGGCCGGATGATGGACGCTGATGAAGCTGAACGCGCTGGTCTTGTTTCTCGTATTATCCCAGCTGATGAACTCTTAGATGAGGCTTTAAAAACCGCTGAAACCATTGCTGATTTTTCTCGCCCTTCAGTTTTTGCTGCGAAAGAAACTGTTGACCGGGCGTTTGAGACAACCCTTCAAGAAGGACTGCATTATGAGCAACGGGTGTTTTATCCGCTTTTCTCAACTGAAGACCAGAAAGAAGGCATGGAAGCGTTTAGTGAAAAGCGTGCCCCAAATTTCAAACATAAATAGGAAGGTTTACTCATGTCTGATCCAATCGTAATTGTGGGCGCGGCCCGCACGCCTTTAGGCGCTATGCAAGGTGAACTCTCTGACTTGACAGCGAGTGAACTTGGAGGTCATGCAATTTCAGCTGCCCTTGAGGGGGCTGGTGTTGAAAAATCTGATGTTGATGAAGTTCTTATGGGCTGCGTTCTCCCTGCCGGACAAGGCCAAGCGCCAGCTCGTCAAGCTGGTTTTGCAGCAGGACTTGATAAGGATGTGCCAGCTGTGACGCTTAACAAAATGTGCGGCTCAGGCATGAAGACTGTTATGATGGCTCATGACCAACTAAAAGCTGATAACGGTTCAGTTTTGGTTGCTGGTGGCATGGAGAGCATGACGAAAGCGCCTTATATGCTGCCTAAAATGCGTGATGGGGCACGGCTTGGTCATGCTAATGTTGTGGACCATATGTTCCTTGATGGTTTGGAAGATGCCTATGATAAAGGCCGTTTGATGGGCAGTTTTGCTGATGAGTGCGCTCAAAAATACCAGCTTTCTCGCGAAGCTCAGGATGAATATGCGCTTGCTTCTTTAGACCGCGCTCAAAAAGCGCAAGAAAGTGGTGCGTTTGATGCTGAAATTTCTCCTATTACTCTTTCAACACGCAGAGGCGATATCGTAATTAGCAAAGATGAAGGCCCTTCACGGGCCCGGCCAGATAAAATCCCTCAATTAAAACCTGCTTTTAATAAAGACGGTACTGTGACGGCTGCTAATGCGTCGTCTATTTCAGATGGTGGGGCTGCTCTTATTTTGATGAGAGAGAGTGATGCGCAAGCAAAGGATTTAAATATCCGCGCTCGTATTTTAGGACACAGCAGTCACGCTCATGAACCTAAGTGGTTTTCAACAGCGCCTGTGCCTGCCATGCAAAAGCTACTTAAGAACCTTGGCATGTCTGTCTCTGATGTTGACTTATGGGAAATTAATGAAGCTTTTGCTGTTGTTCCTATGGCGGCGATGGCCGAGATTGGGATGGATCATAGTGCTGTGAATGTGCATGGCGGTGCTTGTGCGATTGGTCATCCTATTGGTGCCTCTGGCGCACGCATATTGGTAACCTTACTTCATGCTCTTGAGCATCATGATAAAACAACGGGTATTGCCTCTCTTTGTATTGGCGGTGGCGAGGGCACAGCTGTTGCTATTGAACGGGTAAATTAATTGCCGTTTTAATCTGTTTTGATAAGAGAGACAAAATTAATGAAATTAGATAATAGCATTTCGGCTGTTGTAACTGGCGCGGCCTCTGGCCTTGGTGAGGCTGTGTCGCGTGCTCTGGCGGCAAAAGGCGTTCGTGTGACCATTTTTGACATGAATGAAGAGCTTGGAACTTCTGTTGCCAACGACATTAACGGGCAATTTGCTTCTGTTGATGTTTCTGATCCATCGAGTGTTAAGCAAGGATTTGAGACGGCTCGTCAAGCTCATGGTCAAGAGCGGATTATGATTAATTGTGCGGGGATTGCGCCTTCTGCAAAAACCGTTTCTAGAGGTTGTGCTCATGATGCAGACCTCTTTGCGAAAACCGTATCAGTGAATTTGGTTGGTAGTTTTAATACTGCTTCGCAGTCTGCTGAAGGCATGACTACGCTTGATCCATTAGAAGGTGAAGAACGCGGTGTTATAATCAACACAGCTTCAGTGGCTGCATTTGATGGTCAGATAGGGCAAATAGCATATGCCTCTTCTAAAGGGGGTGTTGTTGGTTTGACACTTCCGATGGCAAGAGATCTTTCCTCACATGGCATTCGCGTTGTTGCTATTGCACCTGGGATTTTTAAAACCCCAATGATGGCGCAATTTTCCCAGGAAATTCAGGATGCTCTTGGGGCGCAAGTACCGTTTCCATCTCGCCTTGGAGAGCCAAGTGAATTTGCATCTCTTGGGGTTCATATTTGCGAGAACCAGATGCTCAATGGTGAAGTTATTCGCCTTGATGGCGCTATTCGTATGGCACCACGCTAAGTTTTTATTGCTTGCTATTCGTTTAGAAAATAAGCTGATTTGAAAAAAACAAATCAGCTTATTTTTTTGATTAACTTTATAAAACCTGCCTTAGTTTTTGTTTTTTATTAGTTTTTTCACTTGATTTAACCTTTGCCATTCTGGAATTTCAGCAGCTAAACTGGTTTCTTTCCATTTTGGATGTCGTCCAATTTGGCTAAAGGCTGGGAACTTTTCAAAGAACCGATCAATAAATTTTCCAATTTTTCTTTTGCGAACACTGCTTTTTGATTGATCCCAATTATAAACAGCAAGCATGACACCATTGGCCACTGTTGGAACTTTACTTCCCTTTTCAATTAGGTTTGGGTAGTGCTCATGAGATAGGTATGATGGAAAGTAGAAATGCTCCAACACATTCACTAATGGTGTTTTTTCTGAACTATCAAAAAAGAAAGTTGCGGGGATGAAATGGAGCCCATCGGCTTTGGTTAAGCCGCTAAGCTTATTCAGAGGGGCACCTCCTACGGTAATCATTGCATCAATTTCGCCTCGTTTTAATTTTTCAAAGGCAACTTCATTATTAAAGGTTGTGTATTTTATTTTCACGCCTAGTAGCTCGAATATATTTCTACTCATAATATTAGTCCCGCTATTGGGCGCAGAAATATTCACGACCTTACCTTTTAAGTCCCGAATATTTTTAAAATTTTTGCTTCCAAGAACATGCCATTCAGCGTGGTAGAGCTTTGTTATAAATTTAATTTTATTGAATATATTATTATAGAGAGACCAATTTTGCCCTCGAAGATGGGCAAGAATATCCGTTTGGATAATGCCAAGATCAACCCCATTTAAAAACATAATGTCGAGTGCATTTTGCGCTCCACCTTTTGATAAAATGGGTAATATTCTTATTTGATCTTCTCCTGTTTTATTATCCGCTTCAATCACATCGACAATGTCTTTTGCGATATGTACCTGAGTGTCAGAACTGGCATCTATAACGATTGTAACTGTGTTTTTATTGATGGATTTTCTAACTGAACTTATGTTGGTGTGTTTGAGGTTATCTCTAAGCCCTATCTTTTCTTCAGCATTTGCTATGCTGATATTCATAAACAAAGCTAGCGATATGAGAATTTTAATGGCAGAGGGTATTCTTGCCCCCTCTTCAAGTTTTTTTATTAAACGACGCATATTTTACTCCGGAAGTTAGACCTATTCTTACTGTTTTTTCGCCTGGTATATTCCAACTCCTACGAAATGATTTTCATCCATCCTTTCTAAGTATGTGCTTTTAAAATCTAACTTTCCTGTAACGAAATTAGGCCATTTATAATCCACCCACCCTGTTCGTTTCACTTTCATGACATCGACGAATTCTTGAATCATAAGCTTGCCATCACCATCAACTAAGCGAATGATATTTTTTCCCACAAGGGCTTGGAGCACTCCATGAGCTGCGATTACACCTTCATTATTCATGATGAAAGCATAGAGGTCTCTATCTCTGAAAATTTGAGTGTGATTGACTGTATGAAGGGTTTTTTCTAAACCATCATTTTTGAATTTTTTGATGACATCTTTTGCCATCGCAATGGCTTCACTTGGTGTGCCCCTTGAGATTGATTGCGCCATAGCTTCACTTGACGTGCTTGCAATACAAATGGTGACCAAAATGGCAAGCTGAGCTTTTACTGATTTAACTATTAAATTCAACATTCTACCTAATACTACTACTTATGGTTAACCACAAAAAAAGGGCTTGGAGGTTATCCCCCAAGCCCTTCTGATCAAAGGAATTTGGTTTTGTAATTAGAATTTAATTACGCCACCCATAAGAACCATATCAATATCATCGATAGCAGCTTGGTTGCTGATTTCGAATTCTTGATGTTCATAAGTAATATACAGGTGCATTGCAGCAGCATCGATTTCTTGGATGAAACCAAGTTGCACTTTGCTTACTTCAGTGTCAGTACCTGCTGCGATTTGTCCTAATGAAGCTCTTGCGTAACCATTGTTAATTTCTGTGTAACCACCCCAAAGAGTTGTCTTACCTAGAGAATTCCAACGTTGCTTGATACCACCTTGTAGATGCCAGCCATATGTGTCATCAGGGTCGTTAGCAGCTATAGATGTATCATATTCAAAGCCACTATATTGACCGTGAATAAATAGACCTGTTGGGTTATGCATTAAGCCAAAGTTAGCAAGAAGATTTTCTTCTTTTTTGATTCCACGAGCTGAACCAGTAGTATCATCGCCTTCAAATACACGGTAGCCAGCAGATGCTTTGAATGTGAAATCACCGAATTTTTGAGTTGTTTTGATTGCAACATCGTAGAAGTCATCTTCGCCCCAAGACGCAGAAATTGTGAATCCACCAATTGTTGGGCTATCATAACGAACAATGTTTGTTAGGAAAGATGATTCGAAGAAACTTGCAGATTGAAGACTGCCAGTTAGTTCAAAAATTCTAATTCCGTTAACTGTGAAGCTTGAGTTGCCTAAGAAGTCTGCCTGAGCACCACCTGTGATTGAGCTAAAGCCAGCTACATTTGATGAGAAAGTAAGGTTATCCGTTGGTGATGAGCCAAAGCCCCATGTCAATTTACCAAGAGACTTACTCTTGATGAACATATTCGAGTCACGGATACGTAGACGTTCACCGCCAGCATTGTCATCAGAAGTTTGGCTCACTTCAAATGTACGGTCTGTTAGCGTTTCAATCTCGATGCGGTAACCTGCTGACCATTCGTTATTAATTTTGGCACCACCAGTGAAGCGAATACGTGTAGAAGCATAAGTGCTGTCTACTACATAAGCATCACTATCATTACCATCATCCCAAATCAAAATGGCTTTGTTAACCCAGCCAGAAATTTTTAGAGATACCTTACGGTTACCTTTACGAGCTGTTGTTGCTTCAAGTGTTGCAACACGCTCTTCTAAATCTGCACAACAGTCCCCTCCAAGATCAGCAGCTGATGCTGAACCTGCAGTTGCAACCATCATTCCACCGGCTAGAAGCGCGGCTAAAGAAAGTTTCGTTTTCATGATTTCCCCAATCATTAATTTATCTCCATCCCCATCTAAAATGGAAACTCAATAAGTGTATTTTAATATTAGAACTATCATTAAATCATTGTTTGAATGTTTAATAATCGCACCCTGAATGGCAATTGTTGCTCAATAATTTCTGAATTGTTGCGAATTGTTGCAAGATGGTTGAATAGGTGGTTAAAAGCCTTTCAAAGCAGTAAATAGAGGTTTTAGGGTAAAATCCTTAAAGCGGTAAAATCATACTAATAAGGGCTAAAACACCCCTTGTAGCCCCATTTTACACTTGTACAAAAGTTTAACAAATGGTTACGTTGTAAAATCGCAACATGTTGTAAAACTATCTCTAAAGTTCGACTTTTCAGTGAATTTAGAGCTCTTGGCCGGGAATCTCTATCAACAAAGCTCTTTCTTTAAGGAATGGGTTCAGTTTTACAGCCTGTCGTATTGCTTTTTGCCCTAGCTTGGTTCTTCCCTGACTCATAAGAATTTGCGCTTTTCCTGCTAGGGCGCCAAAATGGTTTGGCTCTAATTTTATTGCTTTGTCCGCATCTTCTAAGGATTTATCAAATTCTTCACGAAGATAATGAACAAATGATTTCTGATTCCAGCCTTCTGCCCAATTGGGACTTTTTTTGACGACATTTTTGAGAATTGAAAGAGCACCGGCAAAATCATAAGCTCTTCTTCGTTCCATTGCTTTGGCAAGTAAATCTGTAACCTCTTTGTTGGGGCCAATGATCCATTGTTTCCAAATTCTGTTTTCAATGCCCCTTGCCTGATTTTCTGTTTTTGCCTGTTTTAATTCTAAATATAGGTCTCTGAGATTGTCTTTGGAGTGTGCCCACTGCAGATTAACAAAAACTAGCGATATAGCTAGTAACCAACAGAGTACGAATTTAGGAAATATGGTGTTTGATAAATTCATGCTAATCCTCCTCATGGATGATTATAATGGTCTTGAGTAACCCTTAGATCTTTTGCCACTTTGATTGGCCTCTTAGAATCAGGTAGAGCACAGTTTTTAGGAATTGAATATAGGAGTTCACGATCTATTTATCGTTCAATTTCCCTCTATAACTTTATCTATTTAACTGTTTCTTACTTCTTAGAGTGCTGCCCTATAGATATAAGTTCAGATTCAATTTCTAGTTATGCACAAACTTTTATCTCTTTAAGAGGTTGTAGTTATTAGGAAAGTTACAAAATCTATTTTTTGTAGTTAGAATTTATGAAAAAGCTCTTTTATTTCTCACTGTAAATGAGATGATTGCACGGTAACCATATACTTAAATGACTGTACTTTATGGTCCTTTGGGACACTTTAAATCTTTAGAAATGATTTGTTGCTTTTCAGCATTTAAAGCGTTTCGGAGATAATTTAAACAGTGATCAAATTTGAGTTGTACCTGTCTGCGTTCAATTGGAGTTGAGTTTAACTCTAGTGGCAGGATTTCTTTGTCAGTTAGTAATTTGCGTCATACCAATTTTAGTTAAATGCGTTTGTTTTATACATGTCGTTTTAGCTACAGATTTATTCTGTGTGAGGGAAAATGCTTAATAGACAACACGGGACAGTTCAAATAAGTTCATGGCCCATCCGCACTATTTCTTTTGTTTTTGCTTTTGCCATTGCTGTTAGCATCAGCGGGCTTATTCAGCTGAATGAGGCTCTTGCTCAACAGGCCAACCCCACTCAAAGACAAGACAGCTTTGAGAAAAGCAAAAAAAGGATCTCTACACCACGCGTTCAACCCGATGATTTAGATAGCATTGGTTATAAAGTTATGGACGGGGTGGTTATAATCCCTGAACTTCGGGTTGAAGGTGGTTATGATAGCAACTTCGATGAATTTTTCCCCGAAGAAGACTCTTCTTATGGATTAATAGATGGCTCTTTTCTATTAGGATACATTAAAGAAGACCAGGCTGTTACCCTCACATTCAAAGGGTCTTATGACCGTTTTTCTGAATTAAAACCAGAAGATAGATGGGATGCTGGTGTTAATTTAGATACTTACTACCGCCTCTCTCCAAACTTAGAATATAGCAGCAGTCTCTTTTATTATAGAGATGAAATTAGCTTGATTAATTCAGAAACATTTTCTTCTCACTCCAAGCTTGATTACTCAGCTGAAACTTTCACAGCTTACATACAATCTGAAAGCTATAAACTTAGATATATTGGTGATGAACCTGATTTGAGTTTTTTAGATGCGAGCCAACGCCCTTTCTTACGCAATGGAGCCTTTAATGTTGAACGCAGTGAGATTTCAGGTGGTGGTGTTTGGGGACCGGACCGTTTAGTTGGTCTTTATGGCTCTGCTGGTATTGGTGTTTCTGACTTTACTGATCAGCCTGATGTAACCCGCCTAGATAGAGACGCTAGTGAGTTTTGGCTCATTGGTGGTGTTCGTCTGAATCTCTCGCCTTATTTATTAGCTGAACTTGGTTGGCGTTATAATGAAAGAGATATTAAAGATCGCGTTATTGGCAATTATGACAGCAATGGCTTTGATGCGAAGATTACTTGGGTGCCTAATGACTATTTAACTATAGTATTTGAGGCAGATAAGTTTTTTGCTGAACCATCGGCAGCGTTTTCAGTTGTTGCCGATGTAGAGCGTTATGAAATTAGGGCTTCGATCAAAACCTCATCACGCTCTGACTTGGATATCTATGCTTCTCATGAACTGAGACGTGAGATTGGCTCTAACCTTAAATATGAAGAAGAAACAATTGGTGCTGAATATCGCTATCAGGTGACTTCAACTCATCAATTTTATATCACCGCTCTTTATGAAGAAACTGTCGAAGGGTGTAATTGTACCGATTATAATCGCTTTAAGATTGGTGTTGGTTATAAAATTAACTTCGTTCGTAACCCTGGTGATTTAGATATTGAAGAGAATTATACTGATCGTATCTTGCCTGGTGTTAGTATGGTTGAGACGAGAATAAGTTACTCGCGGCTTGTTTTACCTGAGATGAATATGGTTGCGATTATTAATAATAGCTTTACTCAAGTAACTGGTAATGGTGAAGACCATGATGGTAAGCTTGATGGTGCCCGTATTGATTTTAGAATTCCAGGTTTTGCTGGTATTCAAACCTCTGAGGAATTAAACAGACTTGGCCTTGGTGGACGTGATTTGAGCTTTAACTTAGCTGGTTACTATGCTCATTATTCTTCTGATCAGACAACACATTGTGCTTCTAGCGGTGTTGATGGACATTGTGTTTATTTCAATATATTCGACAGTCAACCTGCTATTGTTAATAGCACCGGTCCAAGTAGTGACTTTACAACTACAACAAAGCGCGATGTTGACTCTTGGGGCGTGGCATTAGAGACGAAGTTTAACAATGGTATTTCCCCTCTAGCGAATTCACCATTCCGTGTTGGTTTGGCTCTTAAGGCCTTGCAACAAGAAACACATCTTGTTGCAACTGAAACAACAGGCAATGAGCAAGTGGACTATTATGAAAATCTAGATAGCTTTTATTATGGAATTTATTTCGCTGTTGAACGCTCCGTTAATCTTGGCAATGGCTTTTCTCTAGGTATGAATGCAGAAGCAGGCGCTTACTATGTTGATACCAGCTATAAAGGCCGGTACACAGCGGATTTGGAGTGTGGCTGTGCGAATATTCATGACAGTGCTGATGCGAAAGCATCTGACCAAGATATATCTTTTATTGGCTCACTTAGAGTTGAGCTGAATAAAGACGTTGGTTGGGGCACCTTTGGTCTCTTTGCAGAAGGTGAATATTATTCTTATGCACCTAAAGTTAAGTACAATAATAATGATAACCCATCTGTAACTGGTACAAATGTTGGCACCTCAATCGAAAGTGATGAGGCTTATAGCTACAGTTTCGGTGGTCGTGTGAATATCCCACTTAACTAAAACAACTTTTTTTAGACCCGATCAACCCTTCTCGGATAGAAATTATTTCTAACGGGAAGGGTTCTTTTTTTTCTTGTTTTCGAACGCGATTTTTATTTCAAGTTTCACTGTTTTCCATACAGTTTTAGGCTTACTTCATTCCCATCATTTTAAGGCCCCAACTTTCCCCCCCCTCTAGTAAGTGCTTAATAATTAAGGTTAATTATTCATTACGAAACTACAAACTTCGAAACACCCATAACTATTTTGTTACAAATATTTAGACCTTTTTTACTTTTCAAAACTGGGAGGGGAAAGAGGGTTTTGTTCCTTTTAGTAATTTAGTTCTGGGAGTTAGTAATGCAAAAATTATTATCGCTTGTAGTTGCGATGGTGGCCCTTACAATGCTATCCATCTCTGGTGCACAAGCTGGTGGTTCTGACGGTGGTCAGAAATATAATCCAGCAAAACGTTATTCTTCAATGATGAGCTTTAAGCGTCATCGTCCTCACTATGTTATCGTTAAGAAGAAAGTGATTGTTAAGAAGAAATTCGTTAAAAAAAATAATCGCAAAATCAAAAAAATTATTCGTAAAATTAGACACCTTAAGAAGAATAAGAGATACAACAAAAAGAAAATCAGACACCTTAAAAGAGTTCTTAAGCGTCTGAAAAATAAGCACCGTGGTCATAAACGCCATGGTTATAAGCGCATTGTTCGCAAAAAAATCATCATTAAAAAAGTACGCATCGTAAAACATTCACGTCCATGTGGTCACAGCCGTTACGTTGTTAAGAAAATCAAAAAAGTAAAGATTAAAAAGATCGTTCGCCGCAAGCCTAAAATGGGTGGTGATCGTCCAAGACCTCCTCGTATGACACGTGGTGGAAACCGTGATCGCGGCGGTCGCCGTGGTGGTCGCAATGCATAATATGGCATTTGCTGCCATGTTTTAATTTATTCCTTTATTTGTTCACAAGACAAACGGGATAAATAACAAGAAGACTTTTGATCATTTTCAAACAACTTAGCCCTTGCACCTTTGGGTGAGGGCTTTTTTGTTTTTTCATTTCTTTTGAGATTACGTTTATAAATAGATGGGGCCTCTTGCACTTCTCTCTCTTGACGATTAGATTGCCGCATCTAGTGAAGTTTTTGTGAAAGATTAAAAACAGATGAAAGATTTTGAGGGCAGCTCTAAAGAGCATTTGCGGGCCTTTATTGAGCGCATTGAACGGCTTGAAGAAGAAAAAAAAGCTATTGCTGATGATATTCGTGAAGTTTTTGCTGAAGCGAAATCTATGGGGTTTGATATCAAAGCCGTTAGACAAATTCTTAGCATACGTAAGAAAGAACCGCATGTACGTGAAGAAGAAGAAGCGGTTTTGCAAACTTATTTAGTGGCGCTTGGTATGCTGCCTGATTTTGAAGAATAAATTCAGTGGCACCTACTCCAAACTCGAAAAAACAATCTAAAGATGCGGGTCTCATACCCCGGTTTATTGTACAGGATTGGCTGTATGATATTTTTCGTCGTGGCAAATCTCTAGATGATGTTTTTGCGATTAGTGAACAGAATAGCGAGTGGCAAAAACTCCCTTCCAGAGACCGAGCTTTTGCGCGCTCTTTACTCATGACTACCCTTCGGCATAGAGGAGAGATTGAGTGGCTTCTGGCAAAGTTTTTAAAGAAACCTCCACAAGCAAAAACTCGAGTGAATGAAATTCTCTCTATCGGCGTTGCGCAATTGCTGTTTATGGAAGTTTCTGACCATGCGGCTATTGATACAAGTGTCAGGCTTGCCAAGAGATCTGATAAATCTCGGCACTTGGCAAAATTGGTGAATGCGATTTTACGGCAAGTTACCAGGGCTAAACCAGAAGATCTAATTCCTGCTGAGGGCCCATTGATCAATGTTCCTGAATTTTGGCGTAAAAGATGGGCAAAACATTATGGCAAGCCAACAGCTGAAAAAATTGCTCAAGCTTGTTTGGAGCCGGCGGCACTTGATATCATTGTAAAAAAAGATGCATCTAATTGGGCGACTAAACTTAAGGGCACAGTTTTAGGTGCAAGTGATAGTCGAGCTGGTTATGGAGTTCGAAAAGATCACAGGGGCATTGTCACTGAACTAGAAGGCTTTGATGCAGGAGAATGGTGGATCCAGGACTTTTCAGCTCATCTGCCTTGCACTCTGTTTGAAAGCACACCAGGGTTTGGCACTCTTAAGAATAAATCCGTTGCTGATTTATGCGCCGCTCCTGGGGGGAAAACAGCTGCACTTCTCAACAGAGGGGCCGAGGTCACGTCTGTTGATGTTTCAGAAAAGCGGCTTTCTCGTTTATCTGAGAATTTAGAACGCTTAAATTTTAGTGCATCAGTTGTTCAAAGTGATGTTTTAACCTTCACACCTGATGAGAGATTTGACGCTGTATTACTCGACGCTCCTTGTTCCGCCACCGGGACTATCAGGCGGCATCCTGATATTTTATATTTAAAAACAGAAAGTCTTATCTCTGAATTGCAAGCTCTTCAAAGGCAAATGCTTGAAAAAACAAGCACTTTGTTAAAACCAGGCGGGATTATCATCTATTGTACTTGCTCTCTAGAGCCTGAAGAGGGAGAAGAGCAAATTGAACATTTCCTACAAAAACATGAAGATTTCGAACGTGTTCCAATTTCCTCTGAAGAGATTTCAGGGCATTCAGAATGGCTGACAAAATCTGGTGATGTACGTCTTTTGCCATTTTTTAGCCCCTTTAAAGACGATGAATGGGCAGGCATGGATGGGTTTTTCATTAGTCGGTTACGCTTAAAGCCATAACCAACTTTATCATCTGTGTTAAATTTTATCTAAAAACTATATGATCAATGGTTTGCATCTGATATATTTTCTTCAATCTACATTTCTTTATTAAGGGGTAAAATCTTGATGAGAGGTAGATTATTTTAGGCCACATATAAAGCGGAACCCCACAGTATTAGTTTTATGGGAAAATTTTTTAATCGTTCATCATCTTCACCATCTCTTTCCAAACCCAAGCGTGACTTTGCACTTGGATTTAAACGCTCGCCTTTATTAAGCTGGCGCTATAGTAATAGAAATGTTGAACAATTATTACTGGTTCCACGTGATTTAAGAACAGCTGACCCAAGCCTTTCTATTGAATTGGATATGGGGCAATTTGGTTTGGCTGGTGCGACTGTGTTTCTAAATGGCGGCTCTCCCCTTCATGCAACGCCCCCTAATATTAATTGGGAAAAGGAACTGCATGGTTTTGGCTGGGTGCGTAACTTAAGGGCTGCTCGAACTGATCGCGCGCAAGAACAAGCTCAAGAAATTACCCATGATTGGCTTTCACAATTCTCAACTCAAAAAGGCCTCCCTTGGGAGCCCGAAGTGGCTGCGCGCCGCCTGATTAGTTGGTTGTCTCATTCTAATTTTTTGCTCTATGAAGCTGATGAGAAGACTTACCTTTCCATGATGTCTGCTATTGATGATCACATGACGTATCTATCAATGACGGGCATTCACGCAAAGCCTGGCATGCCGCGTTTATTGTCTCTGATTGCCTTGATGTTTGCTGGGCTCTGTGTGAATGAGCAGGAAAAATTTGCAGACCAACATGTTAAGCTTATGTGTAGTGAGCTCGATCAACAAATTCTCTCTGATGGTGGGCATATCTCTCGTGATAATTCTGTTCTTGCAAGCATTCTCATTGATTTATTGCCGTTAAAACAATGTTTTGTGACCCGCAATTTAACACCGCCACAACCCCTGCTTGATGCAATCAATCGTATGTTACCGATGATCCATTATATGAGACTGGGTGATGGATTGATGAGCCGGTTTAATGGGGCGGGCACAACTTTGCCAGATACTCTCAGCACTGCGATGGCTTATGATGATGCGGCTAATGAGCCTTTAAAAGAAGCGTCTGCCTCTAAATATTTTCGCCTTCAAAAAGGAAATGTTATTCTTTTAATGGATGGCGGTGGGCCACCTGAACTTGGTTTAAGTGAAAAAACACATGCGGGTTGCTTGTCCTTTGAAATGTCATCCGGATCTTGCCCCGTTATCGTGAATTGTGGTGCGGCGCCGCCTGCTTATCATAACATGGCTAGCAATGCGCGGGCGAGTGTTTCGCATTCTACTGTGACGATTAACAATCGCTCTTCGGCTCAATTTATTCACGATAAAACCGTGAAACAAAGTGAGACACCTAGCTTACTTGCTGGGCCACCTACTGTTAAAACACTTTATGAGCATGATGCCGAGAAAAGTAAAATTATTGGCTCGCATGATGGGTATTTAGACCGCTTTGGCCTTATTCATCATCGGATGCTGTCTCTCTCTCATGATGGCTATAGTTTTATTGGCGAAGACTGGATTGAAGTTGCTGCGACTGAGAAAGAAGAAGATCATCAAATGGGGTGGCCATTTGCTGTTCATTTTCATATTCACCCTGATGTTGTCACCACACGTGCTGCAGATGGGAAATCCATTACGCTGATATTACCCGACAGCCAAGAATGGAAATTTTCGGCTCAAGGTCAAATTATCTATTTGGAAGAAAGCATTTTTTATGCTGATTTTGCAGGGCCTTGCCAATCTGTTCAAGCTGTTATTCGAGGCAATTGTGTTCAGAACACAAAGATTTCCTGGCTGTTAGCCAAAGTGGTAAAAACCCATTCATCAAAACCTCCTAAAGTGCCTGAGTGGATTTCTGAGAATGTTATTCCGCTTGATCGACAAGATGAAACCGAAGATTCCTCAGAGCAGGATGAGTTAGAAACGGCCCAGGATCAACCAGTTTCACCTGAAATTAAGAAGGAAGTTGAAGACCCAGATTCTGATGTAGATGAAACAACTTTGAAAACTTCCAGAAATGCGCCACCGCCACCGCCGGTTAAAGATGAGCCAACTAGAATTACTGACCTTGTTGAAGATGATGACTTTGAAGAAGAGGGTGATAGGGCAGCCGGCAGCCTCATGGAGCGTTTACCCCATTATGAGCTGCCTGAAGAAAAACCTAGTAAGAAGTCTCTTTCTAAACACAAACATAATCAGGGTGAAACTAAAAAAAATAAGGCCAAAACAGGCAAAACTCCACCACCGCCTCCACATGGTTCAGAAGCTAAGGCACATTCTGATAAGCCTTCTTCAGTTAACACGCCTGCAACACCTCTCTCTGATCGCATTGCCTCACTTCGTGAGCAAAATGCAGATAACCTGAAGTCTGCAATAAAAGAAGAGATCGAGGATATTAAAAAAGATAAATCGCTTAAGGATAAACCTCTGCCGGTTAAGAAGCTGCCGCCTAAAAAATCACCGTTAGAAAAAGCTAACAAGGATGCCTCACACCCGCCTTCTACTTCTCAAGTGAAAAAGCCAGGTCCGTGGACATTGCCTGATGAAGATGGTGATAACGATAAAAAAGATGGCGATGATTAGAGGGGGATTGTGCGGAATAGAGGGCATAAATCCATTCGCTGTTTGACAGCTGCTTAAATTGCGGCTAGAGCATGTCTTTTAATTCTATCACCCTTTAATAATAGGCATTTGCATGATAATTCGTGCAGATTTTCAAGGTTTTTATATTTAAGTTTTTCGTGGCTGCATTAACGCTTCTTTCTGCGCCTTTTTGGTGTTTAGTCTCTATATTTTTACAGCTCTTTTAAACTTTCTATTCCTGTTTTATTAAAGTTTGTTTTTGCTGAAAGGTTCTTTTTTCTCATGCTTCGCCCAATTCAACGCGCTCTTATTTCTGTTTCGGATAAAAATGGCATTGTAGAATTTGCTCAGGCACTAAGTGCACGCGGGATTGAATTAATCTCTACTGGTGGCACATCAGCACTTTTGAAAGAGGCAGGCCTTGAGGTTAAAGATGTTTCAGACATCACTAAATTTCCTGAGATGATGGATGGCCGCATCAAAACCTTGCACCCTGCTGTGCATGGTGGCTTGCTGGCGGTTCGAGATAACGCTGCGCACAAGCAAGCACAAGATGATCATAATATTGAAAATATAGATTTACTGGTCGTGAACCTTTATCCGTTTGAAGAAACGGTTGCTAAGGGCGCTGATTTTGAAACCACCATTGAAAATATTGATATTGGCGGCCCGGCTATGATCCGCGCGGCTGCGAAAAATCATGATGGTGTTACTGTTCTCGTGGATAATGATGATTTTCCAGCTCTCTTGTCTGAACTAGAGACAAATGATGGCCAAGTAACAGAGCGCTTTAGAAAAGTTTCAGCGCAAAAAGCTTATGCCCGCACAGCCAATTATGATGCGGCGATTTCTAACTGGTTTGCTTCAGCGCTTGAAATTGAGCACCCCAAATGGGTGAGTGTTTCAGGAGAATTATCACAAGAAATGCGTTATGGTGAGAACCCTCATCAAAAGGCCGCTTTTTATACAACTGGCGACCAACGCAAAGGTGTTGCGAGCGCCACGCAAATTCAGGGCAAAGACCTTAGTTATAATAACCTCAATGATACAGATGCTGCGATTGAATTGGTTTCAGAATTTGACGCTAATCTCTCTCCGGCTGTTGCGATTATTAAACACGCAAACCCTTGCGGCGTTTCAATTGGCAGCTCATTAACCGATGCTTATCAAAAAGCGCTGCGCTGTGATCCTGTTTCAGCTTTTGGTGGCATTATCGCACTTAATCAAACACTTGATGAAGAGGCCGCTTCTGAGATTACTAAAATTTTTACTGAGGTTGTTGTCGCACCTGATGCAACGGATGAAGCGAAAGAAATTATCTCTAAGAAAAAGAATGTCCGCTTGCTTTTAACGAATGGCTTACCTGAGCCGAAAGCAGCTGGCATTACAGCCAAAATGCTCTCTGGTGGCTTTTTACTGCAAGGCCGTGACAATGGCACAATTGAAGAGCTTGACCTTAAAGTTGTTACCGAGCGTCAACCAACGGCGCAAGAACTTGCTGACATGAAGATTGCCTTTAAAATTTGTAAGCATGTCAAATCTAACGCCATCATTTACGTAAAAGATGGCGCCAGTGTTGGTATTGGTGCCGGACAAATGAGCCGTGTGGACAGTGCTCGTATCGCCGCTTGGAAAGCCGAAGAAGCCTCTAAAGAAGCTGGTCTCACAGAAACACTCACAAAGGGCAGCGTTGTAGCCTCTGACGCCTTTTTCCCATTTGCTGATGGTTTATTGGCTGCTGCCAAAGCTGGTGCAACAGCGGTTATTCAGCCTGGTGGTTCAATGCGCGATGATGAAGTGATTGCTGCTGCCAATGAAGCTGGCCTTGCCATGGTGATGACTGGCATGCGGCACTTTAGGCATTAATAGCTAAAGCTATTAATGCTTTTCTTCGCTTCAGATGCCCACTAAGCATCCGCGTAAATAAAACTCACGGGTTATTCTGTCTAGTGGCGCTTTGAGGTTGCCCATAATCAACCGCACTGGCGCCGGGCTACGCTTTCGCTTCGCCATGTCCTAATGCTCTTAACCGAGCATTACTCCTTCTTAATTAGGTCAGTTTGGAGATTAAACAATAATGCTTTTCTTCGCTTCAGGTTGCTCATGAGCAAACGTCGTTTTTAACGCTCCTTTAGGTTGCCTATGAACAACCGTCGCTTTTTAGTGCTCCTTCAGGTTGCCCACGAACAACCGTCGCGATGTTCTGTCGCATCTGATAGTGAGGTGTATGCCTTTTTTTTGTGCTTTATTGTTCGATATTAATCTGAAACTCTCCTCAAATAGGGGAATTTAGTCTTTTCACGAAAATCTTTGTCATAGTTATTCGCTTAGGGCTTGACAGTTTCACTTGCGGATATCATTTGTTCTTCGTTAAAAACAACTCACACAAAGCAAAAATTAAAGCGCTTCATTTATATTCCAGGGTAAATTTCATGGGGACCTCCTTTTCTTTTGATCGCCGCTATATTGCGGAACTCGTTCAACACAGATCTTTCACTTGGTTCATTACCATTTTAATTCTTATCAATGCTGTTACCCTAGGCATGGAGACAGATAAATCTCTTGTAGCATCTTATGGTGTTTACCTCACTCTCATTGATAAGCTGATCCTTGTTATTTTTACCATTGAACTGGGTCTCAAATTTTATGCTCATCGTTTTGAGTTTTTTAAATCTGGCTGGAATTTATTTGATCTTGTCATTGTGTTCATTGCCTGGGTTCCTGCCTCAGGCCCGCTTGCCGTGCTTCGAGCTTTAAGAATTTTGCGCGTGTTACGGCTTATTTCTGTCGTCCCGCAAATGCGCCGGGTCATTGCCGCCATTGGTCATTCTATTCCCGGCATGATCTCAGTTGGCGGGGTGCTCATTCTCATTTTTTATGTGGCAGCTGTGATTACCACAAAGCTTTTTGGCGCTCATCCTGATCCGAATATGCAAGAATGGTTTGGCACAGTTGGGGCCTCAGCTTATACACTTTTTCAAATCATGACCTTAGAGAGTTGGTCAATGGGGGTTGTGCGGCCGACTATGGAATTATTCCCTATGTCGTGGTTGTTCTTTTTGCCTTTTATTATTGTGACCAGTTTTGCTGTACTTAACTTTTTTATCGGTATTGTTGTCGACTCTATGCAGATTGCCCATAAACTGGAAGCTGAAGACCAAGGGACTGATGATGATTTACCTGTGACAAAAAAGGACTTTCGACTTCTCCTCAGCCAAATGGAAGCCATGCAAGAAGAGCTTGTCACCTTAAAAACTGAGAAAGAGGAAAAAAACTTAACAGAGAAACGTCTTGAACTTGCTGATGACTGAGCACACGATGGGTTTTAGATACTGATCTCTGATCGTTTTAATCTTTTAAGGCACTGAAGTTTTTCATAAAATGGATCATAGCTGGTAAAGAGTGAGGCTCGAGTTGGGAAAGGAAATTTGGTGTTTTTCACTTCTAGTTTTGTTCCAATCCAGAGCTCAATATCTTTTGGTAATTCTCTACTTAAAAGGGATAACTCTCTTTCTAACGCGTCATCAGTTTTTTTATTTACAACGCTTAAAACTATGGCGTCCGGTTTTAAATCATTTGCCATATTCATCAAATCTTCAACTGGCAGGTTTGGCCCTAAATAATGGCAATGACACCCTTCTGAGGCTGCTATATAACAGCCCATCAAAATCCCTATTTCATGAAGTTCATTACTCGGCGTTGTGAATATTATACTCGGCCCCGTAGCTGACATGTGCAATGTTCTGATAGCTACTGTGATTTCTTCTTTAAAAATGTTTGTTAAAGCGTGTTCGGTTGCGATATTGATGGTTTTATTCGCCCATAACTCACCAATTTTTTTCCATGTGGGAGAAAGAATATATTCTACAATATTTAGAGGCTGGTGCAGTGAAGCAGCATAGCCCACTAAAAAACGAAATCGTTTTAAATCAGAATTTTGCACTGCTCCTAAAAGATCATCTAATAATTTTTGCTCTTCATGATGCAAGTTTACTCGGCTTGGCAACTCACAAAGTTCTTGCAACTCCTCTAACGATTTCGTTGCTAAATGCCTTATGGGATGTCCTGCTTTTACAAGAGCGGCTAATTTGCTGAGTTTATTTAAATCTTCCTCACTATAGAGACGCTGTCCCTTATCATCTCTTGTTGGTTCAAGAAATTCGAAACGGCGTTCCCATGTTCTTAATGTTTCAGAATTAATGCCAGTTAGAGTTGATATAGCTTTGATGGAATACATTTATTTAGAACTCCAAACACCTGGATACGAATTGAGTGCGAATCAGATTTTATCCCATATTCTACTATAAATAGACGTTTCACTTTTAACTTTACATCGATTTTGAACAATATTTTTATAATTAATAAATTGTTCATAGCCTGTTCAATATGATGCAATCAGCATAAGGATGAATAAAGAGGATCATCTCATGGGGTTTGCAGAAGAAAGAGATGGTGAGCATCTTGTGACCACTCAAAAGCTAAAATCATTGAGTATTGGCGCTAAGGTACTTGCTATTGTTGGGTTTTGTATTGGTTTATTGGTGACAATAGCCGGTGTTAGCATCTGGCAAATGTCGCGCATTGGAGTGGAAATTAACGGCATTGCTGAACGAGACCTTCCACTTACCGTTATTCTTACAAAAGTGACAACGCATCAGCTTGAACAATCTATACGATTAGAGAGAGCATTTAGAGCCAGAGGCATTCGTGAAGCAGGTAGCTTGTCTGAGGAAAATTTCAAACAAGCTTTCAAAGAATTTAAAAAATATGCCGACAAGGTTGATCGCGAAATCATAGCGGCTGAAGATATCGCCCAAAACGCACTTAAACAAACAAGTTCAGAAAAAGACCGTAACTTATTCTCTGATGTTTTTCA
>JAEPQF010000032.1 GCA_017640685.1 Hyphomicrobiales bacterium | reverse complement strand
GCGCTGTGTTCCAACTTCAGAGACCAAAGGAGCGGGAGGTCTTCAAGTCGTCACTGAAGCTTTGCCGGAAGTTGGCGCCAATGATATTTTGATTAAAGTGCAGGCAGCTGGGATTAACAGGCCTGACATTCTCCAGCGTGATGGGCTTTACCCAGCCCCCAAAGGACATTCCCATATTTTAGGGCTTGAAGTGGCCGGTGAAATTGTTGCTCTTGGGGCTGATGTTACTGCTCATGAGATTGGTGACCAAGTGACTGCATTGGTGAATGGTGGTGGCTATGCCGAATATTGTGTTGCAGATAGCGGCTCAGCTCTTCCCATTCCAAATGGACTTTCTTTAGTTGAAGCTGCTGGCTTGCCGGAAACGTTCTTTACTGTTTGGCACAATGTGTTTCAAAGGGGGGATTTGAAAGCTGGTGAGTGGTTTATGGTCCATGGGGGGACAAGTGGCATTGGCACCACGGCCATTCAAATGGCGAAAGCGTTTGGTGCTAAAGTCATTGCCACTTGTGGGACTGATGAAAAATGTGAGGCTGTTCGAAAACTTGGTGTAGATGTTGCCATTAATTACAAATCTGAAGATTTTGTTGAAGTTGCCAAAGAAGTGACAGAAAAGGCCGGGGTGAATGTTATTCTTGATATGGTTGGCGGCTCATACATTGAGAAAAACTATTCAGCGGCCAGTATTGATGGGCGGATTGTGCAAATTGCCTTTCTTCAAGGCTCTAAAGTTGAAATTAACTACATGCGCCTAATGATGAAACGTCTTGTGCACACAGGCTCCACATTGCGTGCCCGTGATAACGCGACCAAAGCACAGATTGCTTCTGAAGTTCAGCAAAAGATCTGGCCTTTACTCGAAGATAAAACCATCAAACCCGTTGTTTCTAAATGTTTTGCTCTTAATGACATTCAAGCGGCGCATGAGTTCCTTGAAAGTGGTGCTCATGTTGGCAAAGTGATTCTTGATTTGGATCAATAAAACTCTCAATTTAAGGGCCTAATAAATGCTCTAGGCCCTTGTTTTGCCGAATTAACAGGTAAAAATACATGAAATGAAAGTGAAAAGTGAATTTATTACGTTTATATTGATGCAGCGGCTTGACTAGCTATGAAAAAGTCGGCAATTATGAGCACAATCGCACCTGTTTTTTTAATATGGTATGGAGCCATCTGCGAGTGCCTTTCTATTAATAAGCCTTTTTTTACCACTCAGGGAAAGTGGGATCCTAACTAGAGGATTGAGGTCTTCTCTATTAAGATTTTATCACTAATAATTGATTATAATCTTGAGAGGGGTATTCGTACTATTGATTATGAGCCCAAACGGTGATGTACCACTCCCATCTTTTTCATCACTAATAATATATGGGCGGAGAATTGTTTTATGTCTAAAGCACCATTAATGCCAAAAGCTACAGCTGTTTGGCTTGTAGATAACACATCACTTACCTTTGAACAGATCGCAGAGTTCTGCGGACTGCATGTGCTTGAGGTCAAAGGTATTGCTGATGGGGATGTTGCCCATGGGATTAAAGGCATGGACCCTATTTCTTCAGGTCAACTTAGCCGCGAAGAAATTGCGCGCGCTCAGAAAGATAGCAGTTATCATATTCAGCTCTCAGAATCTAAAGTTGAAATTCCTGAGATTAAGAAAAAACGCTCTCCGCGCTATACACCTGTTTCTCGCAGGCAAGATCGCCCTAATGCGATTTTATGGCTTTTAAAGCGCCATCCAGAATTAAAAGACAGCCAACTTATGCGTCTTGTTGGTACAACCAAGCCAACTATTGAAGCCATCCGAGAGCGCACCCACTGGAACTCGGCCAATCTTCAGCCGCTTGACCCGGTAACGCTTGGACTTTGCAGCCAAACCGAGCTTGATGCTGCGGTTCAAAAGGCAGCTCGCCGCGTTGCCCGCGAAGCTAAAGAGCAAGGCATTGAGTTGCCAGAAAAACCCGCGCCAACTCTTCTTCCAAGTGAAGAAACGATTGACCTTGGCGGTGATGCTAGCACTACAACTGAAGCTCCTGAAGCTGAAATTTCAATTGAAAGTGTTTTTGGCGAACAGCCTAAAGACGACAAAACTGGTAGTGATAGTTAATTTCTGACGCTTAAGATGCCCACAAAGCATCCGCTTAATTACACTCTCACGGCTATTACTTTTTAGTTGCGCTTCAGGTTGCCCACAAGCAACCGCGCTGCTGAAGCTCATAGACCTACATTTTAGTTATGCTTCAGTTGCCCACCAGAAACCGCGCTTTTGATGCGCTTTAGGTTACTTTTTTTGTACTTCTGATGCCCACTAGGCATCTGTAATAGCAACGGCGCTTTAGGTCGGTCTGTGCCAGCGATGTTCGATGTTCATTAGGTTTGATGACTTTTCGATTTCTCGAGAAATTTCGATGAGGCCTTCTCGTTTATAGAAGTTTAGGGCTCGTACATTTTTCTCATAAGCCCACACGGTTATCCAATCTCGGTCCTGTTTTGCCATGTCTAGCAAGCGTTTACCGATGCCCGAGCTTCTTAGCTCAGCTACCACATAAAGCGCGCCGATATTGTCTGGTCCATCATCAACACCGCGGGTGCAAAAGCCCACAATGCGCCCCTCAATTTCAGCAACCCAAACTAAATCCGTCTCGAAGATATCCATCCAAAACGCCTGCATTGGCTCAAGGTCGTCCAATTCAGCCATCCACGGCGTTTCATCAACCCAAGCGCGCAGGATATCGACGCAGGCAATAGCGTCTGACTTTTTTCCAGTTCGAATAAGTACTGACATTAAAACCTCTTTTATAAGGAAAGCGTATTAGGTAAATTTAGGCAGTAAACACAGTTAGTAGGCATAATAGCCGACTAGGGGGTTACTTCATTCATCATCTGATGTTTCGTCTTCGTCGGGTCTTGAGCACCTCATGGAAAGGGCACCGCCGTCGGCATAGATGGTTTGGCCAGTTATGTAGCTTGCGTCTTCACTTGCAAGAAATGCAGCAATAGAGGCGATTTCTTTTGGATTACCAAAGCGCCCCATAGGCGAGCGTGCGAGGGCTTTTTTGCGTTTTTTATCGTTCTTTGCAACTTCAGCCAACATAGGGGTCATGACATTGCTTGGCCCTATTGCGTTTACTCTAATGCCATAAGGAGCTGTTGCTTGTGCCATGGCTTTGGTTAATTGGCCAAGCCCCCCATTCGCGACAGAGAACCCAACTGCATTGGGCTCTGCTAAAACTGTGTGAGTTGATGTGATGAAGATGATAGAGCCTGGTTTTGGCTCAGCGCCTTCCTCTTCGATTTGTTTCATCATTTGCTTTGAGGCGGCCTTGCCAAGTAAAAAAGAGCCCTTCAAATTCACATCAATAACGGAGCTGAATTCATCTTCGGTAAGCTCTATAAACGGTTTATTATCTCGAATGGCTGCAGCATTGAGAAGAATATCAACCCGGCCAAAGGCTTCTAATGTACCGGCCATGAGGTTTAGAACATCAAGACGTTCTGCAACATTGCAATGGATGAACTCGGCGTTAAACCCCGCTGTTTTTAACTCGGATGCAACGGTTTGCCCGTTTTCTTCGTCTTTATCTGCAATGATTATGTTTGCGCCATTATGAGCGAAACGATGAGCTGTGGCGCGGCCAATACCTTGGCCGCCGCCAGCAACAATTGCAACTTTACCACTTAGCGGCATGAAAAATCCTAAGCTCTTTTAAGTGCTCCTTCAGTTGCCCACAAGCAACCGTCGCGTTAGTGCTCCTTCAGGTTGCTCACAAGCAACCGTCGCGAGTGCTCCTTCAGGTTGCGATTACTAGCTTCTGATGCCCATAAAACATCCGCATATCTATGCTTCGGTTGCCCACTAGCAACCGCAATGACAACCGTCGCTAGAACTAGCCAATGTTTCGTGAGCCAAGTGCCTCTTTGATTTCATCAAGGATGGCTGGATCATCGATTGTGGCCGGTAGTTTAAACTCTTCGCCATTTGCGATTTTGCGCATTGTACCCCGCAAAATCTTACCAGATCGTGTCTTTGGCAAACGATTAACTGAAACAGCTGTTTTAAATGCTGCAACTGGGCCAATTTTTTCTCTGACTAGTTTGACAACTTCGCTCTCAACTTCTTCAGCTGAGCGCTCGACACCGCTATATAGCACAATAAACCCAATTGGCAATTGCCCCTTTAGTTTATCATTCATGCCAAATACGGCGCATTCAGCGACATCTTTATGAGAGGCAACAACCTCTTCCATGCCGCCTGTTGAGAGACGGTGACCAGCCACATTAATCACGTCATCGGTTCTTGCCATGACATAGACATAGCCATCTTCATCAATATAGCCAGCGTCAGCTGTTTCGTAATAGCCATCAAATGTGGTTAGGTAACTTTCTACATAACGTTCAGTGTCACCCCAAAGGGTTGGAGCGCAGCCAGGTGGTAAGGGCAGTTTCACTGTGATCGCGCCGATTTCACCGGCTGGTAACACATTCCCGCCTTCGTCTAAAATATCAATTTGATAGCCTGGCATTGGTAAGTTTGAAGAGCCAACTTTTGTCGGTAATTTCTCTAAGCCATAAGGAATGCCGGTAATAGCCCAGCCTGTTTCAGTTTGCCACCAATGATCAATCACTGGGACTTTTAAACTTTCAGCAGACCAATTGATAGTGTCTGGGTCTGCGCGTTCACCTGCTAAAAACAAAGCCCTGAAGGATGTTAAATCTGCTTTTTCCATCAACTCGCCATTTGGATCTTCGCGCTTAATGGCCCTAATTGCTGTTGGTGCTGTGAAAAGAACGTTCACATTGTGTTTTTCAATAACTTTCCAGAACACGCCAGCGTCTGGGGTTCCAACAGGTTTGCCTTCAAAAATCAATGTTGTGGCGCCTTGTAAAAGAGGGCCGTAGACAATGTATGAATGGCCAACAACCCAGCCCACATCTGAAGCGGCCCACATAACTTCACCCGGCTCAATGCCATAGAAGTTTTGCATCGTCCATTTAAGGGCCACCATATGGCCGCCATTGTCGCGTAGCACTCCTTTTGGCTTGCCCGTGGTGCCAGAGGTATAAAGGACATAAAGCGGGTCCGTTGCTTCCACTGAAACGCACTCAGCTTTTTCCCCCTTTAGTTTCACTTCATCAATGAGAGTTTTCCAATCCTTGTCGATTGGTCCCATCTCACTTGGTTCTTGTCCTTCTCTTTGGAAGATGATGGTGCCAGAGACTTTATGGTCAGCAATTTCTATAGCTTTATCGATGAGAGGTTTATAAGCAATGACGCGGTTTGGCTCGAGGCCACATGAGGCTGCGATAATTAATTTCGGGTTGCAATCATTTATGCGAACACTGAGTTCTTCAGCAGCAAAGCCACCAAAAACAACAGAATGAACCGCACCAATGCGCGCACAGGCTAGCATGGCAATTGCAGCTTCTGGGATCATTGGCATGTAGATGATGACACGATCGCCTTTTTCAACACCTTGATTTTGGATAACTTTTGCAAAAGCTTCCACTTCACTGAGTAAAGCTTCATAGGAAATTTCTTTGACTTCACCAGTCATTTGGCTGTGGTAGATGATGGCAGCTTGACCCGGTCGGTCTACGACGTGACGATCGAGGGCATTAAAGCAAGTGTTACATTTAGCGCCTGAAAACCAGCGACCATAGGGACCATCATTGGGATCAAAAACTTTATCCCATCTTTTATCCCATGTGATTTTATCAGCTTCATTCGCCCAAAACTCTTCCCCATTATTTTTCCAGGTAACGTAGGTTGCCTTGTAACTGCTCATGTTTTCCTCCACTCACCAATTGATTATGGATGTATTTTCTGGTGTCTTTATTTTCTGTCACTCTACATACATTCCAGGGTCAGAATAAACCAAATAAAAAAAATGTTAATCCCAAACTACGGCTTTTTACCTACGGATTAGCATTATTTTCCGCTTCGGTTAATTTGAAAAATTTCCGTAAGCTTAAGGCAAAAAGCCCCGCAAAAATGCGGGGCTTTTCAATTTATTTTAAAACACTGTTTATTTAAAGATGTGCCAAGATTGCTAATAGCAATAAAGCCACAATATTAGTGATTTTGATCATTGGATTCACGGCAGGACCAGCTGTATCTTTATATGGATCACCTACGGTGTCACCTGTGACAGCTGCTTTGTGTGCTTCTGAGCCTTTACCGCCAAAATTACCATCTTCGATGTATTTTTTAGCGTTATCCCATGCACCACCACCTGCTGTCATTGATAAAGCAACAAATAGCCCGTTTACAATCACACCAAGTAGCATGGCGCCAAGAGCACTAAAGGCAGCTGACTTGCCGGCTATCGCATCAATTGCAAAGAAGCAAATGATTGGCGATAAGATTGGCAAGAGTGATGGAATGATCATCTCTTTAATAGCAGCTTTGGTGAGCATATCTACAGCACGGCCATAGTCTGGTTTTTCGGTGCCTTCCATGATGCCTGGATGCTCTTTAAATTGCCTGCGAACTTCTTCAACAACTTTACCACCGGCACGCCCCACAGACATCATGCCCATTGCACCGAATAGATAAGGTAGCATGCCACCAAAGAAAAGTCCTACAACCACATATGGGTTTGAAAGAGAAAAATCTATTTCAACACCACTAAAATATTGGAAGCTTGAAGCACCGGCTTCATTTGCTTTCGATATAAAGTGCTTTAGGTCTTCTGTATAAGCGGCAAAGAGCACCAATGCACCAAGACCAGCCGAGCCAATTGCATAGCCTTTGGTCACCGCTTTCGTGGTGTTACCAACAGCGTCGAGAGCGTCTGTGGTGTTGCGCACCTCTTCTGGTAGTTCTGACATTTCGGCGATACCGCCTGCGTTATCAGTTACAGGGCCGAAGGCATCCAATGCGACCACAAAACCAGCGAGAGCCAACATTGTTGAAACGGCGATGGCAATACCAAAGAGTCCCGCAAATGCATAAGCCACGATGATACCAATGATGATCAGAAGGGCTGGAAGTGCGGTTGCTTCGAGTGAAACAGCCAAGCCTTGGATCACGTTGGTACCATGACCAGTTACAGAGGCTTTCGCGATGCTTCTTACCGGGCGGTATTCAGTACTCGTGTAATATTCTGTGATTACGATGATTAGGGCTGTGATGATCAAGCCAATGGCACCACAATAGAATAAATCCATACCGGTAAATTCTGATGAACCGATCTTCAAGGTTGTATCCATGCCAATGATATAATCAGTGACTGGATAGAGAGCGATTAAAGACAAGACGCCTGTTGCGATAAAGCCTTTATAGAGTGCGCCCATGATTGACCCATTAGCTCCTAATCGCACAAAGAAGGTGCCAAGGATTGATGTGAAGATACACACACCGCCAATGGCCAAAGGATAGATCATCAGATTTTCAACTACGGATTGCCCTGCAAAATAAATAGCTGCAAGCACCATGGTTGCTACAATGGTCACTGCATAGGTTTCAAATAGGTCAGCGGCCATGCCAGCACAGTCACCTACATTGTCACCCACATTATCAGCAATGGTTGCTGGGTTTCTTGGGTCATCTTCTGGAATGCCTGCTTCAACCTTACCAACTAAGTCCGCACCAACATCAGCACCTTTGGTGAAGATACCCCCGCCGAGACGGGCAAAGATTGAAATTAGCGAAGCACCAAAACCTAATGCCACCAAACTATCAATCACAACGCGATCAGTAATCGCATAGCCCATTGATTTTGTAAGCACCAAATAATAAACGGCAACACCGAGCAAGGCTAAACCAGCTACCAAAAGTCCTGTTACGGCACCTGATTTAAACGCTACATTCAAACCAGAAGCGAGGCTGAAACTGGCGGCTTGTGTTGTGCGCACATTTGCTCGCACAGAAACCAGCATACCAATAAAGCCAGCTACACCTGACATGATGGCACCGATGGCGAAACCAACGGCAACCTGCCAAGATAATAAAAAAGTCAGCAACACAAAAATTGCGATGCCGACTATTGAGATTGTTCGATACTGTCTTGATAAATAAGCTTGAGCGCCTTCTTGTATTGCTCCGGCTATTTCTTGCATCCGTTCATTGCCCGGGTCTGCTGCCAGAACGGAGCGGATTGCCCATACCCCGTATAAAATTGACAAGACACCGCAACCAATGACCCCCCATAAAACCATGTCCATGTAGGAAACTCCCCATTAAGTTATGCGTTTTCTTTTTACACGCCTATTGAGGCATTAAGTTTTCAGTCTGACAAGGTGGTAATTGTGGGAAAGTTGGATTCTATGCAACTAAAGCGCTAAAAAATGCATTTTTTTGGCTGCATAATTTTTAATCATTTTAAAAATGGCTAAAGTTCTGCCCTTTTAAGGCTAATTCTTCGCCGTTCTCTTTAACATAAATGATTCCATTTTCGGCGGATTGAATGTCACCGATATATGTCATCGGGGTTTTTGTTTCTTTTAGAGTTTTGCTGAAGCTTTCATAGTTTTTCTCAGGGATGGTTGCTAGAATTTCATAGTCATCCCCCCAACCTAAGCAATGAGTTTTTAAATTTGGTGCGGCTTCAAAAACTTTCTTTGCTGGGTTTGACAAGGGGAGTTTATCAAACCGAATAACTGCTCCTATTTTAGACGCTGTGCATAATTTTTCCAGATCAACGATTAAGCCATCTGAGAGATCCATAGAACTTGAAGCGTGGTTTTTGATAATGTTTGATAAATTACAACGTGGGGTTGGTCTTAAATATTTTTTTAGAAGAAACTTTTTTTCTTCTTCATTTAATGGCCAGTTTGAAACTTGCTTTGCTGCTGAGCGAATTTGAAACCCCAAAGCTGCGTCTCCTAAAGTTCCGCTGACAAAGACCTTGTCTCCAATTTTCGCACCAGACCTTTTGACCATGCGGCCTTTTTCAACTTTACCGAAGATAGTTACAGAAATCACAAGCGGCCCCTTTGTGCCTGTTGTATCTCCGCCCAGCAAAGTTAGATTGAACTGATCTATTAGTTCTTTAAGGCTTTTTGTAAATTTGTTTGCCCAACTCTCATCCGGTGACTTTGGAAAGGCAATACCTAACATATAGGCAAATGGCTTTGCTCCCTTTGCTGCAATGTCAGACAGATTAACAGCTAGCGCTTTATAGGCAATATCACTTGGGTCATCATCTTCAAAGAAGTGGTGCCCTCCTATACTCATATCTTTAGAAATGATAATATCTTGGCTGGGGTCAGTGTTTAAAAGGGCGGTATCGTCAGATAAATTCAGGCTAGCTTTTGATGTGCATAAGGGCTTTAGATAATTTTCAATAAAGTCCGTTTCACTAATCATATTTTTCTCGTTTTCTCTCACGGGCTAGGCTCTTTAGTAGCACTTCAGATGCCCACCAGCATCCGTGCTTAAAGCAGCTGGCCCTCCGAGGGGCGGCGGTTTTCTTGCGATCAGCTTATCCGTACTCGCTTCGCTCCGTTCGGGCTGATCTTGTGCGCCGGACTACATTTTAGTTGCGCTTTAGGTTACCCACTATGTAACCGCGCTGGTTATTTGCACTTTAGGTTACACACTATGCAACTGTGCTGGCGCTGCGTCATGTCCTGATGCCTTTATAAGACTTCAGTTGCCCATTACACAACCATCTAGGCATCACTCCTTCTTCGTATCGTACACTATTGTTTTTCTCGATGCTCTACATTTTGAAATACGAAGATCTCATTCAGAGGCATCTTCGACAGCATTTTCGGTTTTCCAGATATTTTGAAGAACTGCATTCACGACTTTGGGTTCGTCTTTTTCAAAGAAGGCATGGGCTACATCAACATATTCTGTGATGACAACGGCGTGAGGGATGTCTTTGCGGTTTGTTAGCTCATAGGCGCCTGCTCTTAAAATTGCTCGCAGGGTACTATCTATTCGATGCAAACGCCATTTGGAGGCCAGGTGCGTATCGATTATTGGGTCGAGTGCGCGCTGTTTTTCAACAATGCCTGCAAGGAGGTCTTGAAAAAAGGCGGTGTCTGCTTTGCTCATATGCTCGCCTTCAACTTCTTTTCCAAGGCGAAATGAGACAAACTCATCCATCACTTCATCAAGATTGGTTTGAGCGACATCCATTTGATAGAGCGCCTGAACGGCGGCTAGTCTTGCACTTGAGCGCCGGTTTTTTGATGAAATCGGCTGATCAGTTTTATGATCTGATTTAGCCATTTTGCTCATCCTCATCATCAGCGATTTCGCTGAATTCGTCAGTTAGCTCAATAATACGGAGACAAGCAATAGCGGCATCACGGCCTTTGTTTTTTTGCTCAACACTGGCGCGCACCATGGCTTGGTCATGGTTCTCAACTGTTAAAATACCGTTGCCGAGAGGAATAGACTCGCTGATACTGGTTTTCATCAATGCTGCTGCTGGTTGGTTCGCAACGATATCATAATGAGATGTTTCGCCTCTAATCACGCACCCCAATGCGATACAGCCGTGGAAATAAGTTTCCGGTTCATCATCAAACAAACCATTATCAATCGCCGCACCAAGAGCTTGCGGAATTTCTAGCGCGCCTGGCACTTCAAACACTTCATAAGTTGCCTCAGCTTCAGCAAGTGTTTGCTTTGCTCCTTTTAATAATTCAGCGCTTACATCTTCATAGTAGGGGCTGATTAAAATAAGGATATGTTTGGTTGACGATTTCTTTGTCATATTATTGATGGTCTCATTATCTTTTGCGATTTTTCAGGATCTTTTTATCAAATAAGATCTGAAGAAAGGATGCCTGATGTTTTGCTTAAAAGAAGCCTCAGGAATTCCTTAGATTATATACCTTACTTATCTCTTATTTCACACCTGAATTTTAAGAACAGAAATTAGAGTAAATTTATCTTAATCCGTTATGGGGTGATGCCCAACAATTTCTAAATTATAACTATCTAAGCCAATAACTTTCGGTAATTTTGAATTACTTAAAAGAATGATTTTTTGCAAACCTAAATCTGATAGGATTTGAGCTCCTAGACCATATTCGACAAGGCGCTCAGATTTGTTCTCATCTGAGGTTTCTTTTGTTTTTTCAGAATTACCGTCCATAGAGCTTAAGGTTGCGATTAAATTCTTGGCTTCGCCATGACGAATTAAAACGATAACGCCAGCATCTTTTTCACCAATGATCTCCATTGATTTTTGAACTGTTTCGGCTCCAGACATACCTGAATTTAATCCGATGATATCTTGCAGAACATTACACCCATGCATGCGCACTAATGTCGGTTCAGTTGGATTTATATTGCCTTTGATGAGCGCAACATGCTCGACATCATCTAATTTGGAGCGATAGACACGGCAATTAAACTCTCCGCCAAATGGTGAATTGATAAGCTGTTCAGATGTTTTGTAAATCAAATTATCATTGGCACGGCGATAAGCGATGAGGTCTTCGATGGTGCCGATTTTAAGGTCGTGTGTTTTGGCAAATTCGATGAGGTCTGGCAATCTGGCCATTGAGCCATCATCATTCATAATTTCACAAATAACACCAGATGGATTTTGTCCGGCAATGCGGGCAATATCTACAGCTGCTTCTGTGTGCCCAGCTCTTACCAAAACGCCACCGTCGCGCGCGATTAATGGAAAGACGTGCCCTGGTGAGACAATATCATTGATGCTTGTATCTTCATTAATGGCTACAGAAATTGTGTGCGCCCTGTCGTGAGCAGAGATGCCAGTGCTGATCCCTTCTCTAGCTTCGATAGACACTGTAAAAGCAGTTTGGTTTCTGGCTTGATTGTGACGTACCATATAATCCAGATTGAGTTTATTGGCACGCTCTGAAGCGAGTGCCAAGCAAATTAGGCCGCGCCCGTTTTTAGCCATGAAATTGATGGCATCACTATTTGCAAAGGCGCCTGGAATTATAAGATCACCCTCATTTTCCCGATCTTCTGCATCCACAAGGATAAACATTCGCCCTTGGCGCGCATCCTCGATGATGTCTTCAATCGGTGAAATTCCTGAATTAATCGTTTCCATTTTTAAGGCTTCCAAAGCTTTGCTTTTTAAATCAATCATATTGTTCTTAATGCTAGTGCAGACACTATTTTCTTTACCTTATGTGCCCTGAACCTGATTTGCTCTTAGGGCATATCGGACAAGGACATCAACTTCGATATTCATATTTGTGCCTTCATTGCATTGATGCCAGGTTGTCTCTTCAAAAGTGTGAGGAATAATTGCCACTCCAAACTCATCATCTTTGACTTCGTTTACTGTGAGTGACACACCGTTTAATGTAACAGATCCTTTTGGCGCGATGAATATTTTTAAGTCTTCTGGTACTCGCAAAACAAATCTATGAGAATTACCATCAGCTTTTTTGGACAATATTTCGGCTACACCATCCACATGACCAGAGACAATATGCCCGCCAAATTCATCACCCATTTTTAACGCGCGCTCTAAATTTATTTTTTGTCCAACTTGCCATTGATCAAGTGTGGTTAAGTTTAAAGTTTCTGGTGAGACATCAACGCTAAATATAGTTTCACCATTTTCAGCTTTTACTAAATTGGTGACAGTTAGGCAGCATCCATCACAACTGATAGAGGCCCCAAGATCTATTGTTTCGATGTCATAATGACAGGCAATTTCAAATTGACCTGCATTTCTGCTGACCAATGTGCCTGTGTCTGTGATTATACCGGTAAACATTTAGCTGTTATGCCTTATATATGAAGGATGGTGCAAGGGCTTTATTCTTTTACAAAATTTTATCTCGCCCAATTATGGTTAAGGGACAAGTGTGATTAAGAGACAATTATGATTAAGATATAAGGAAGATTTATTCCATTAGATTTTCTAGCATGTGGTTAGGTTTTAAGATATTGCATCATTACATTATTATTGAGTTTTTGTTTGTGATGTAACTCAAAGCCAAGCTCATTTTCCAACCAATTTAAAGGTTTTGAGCCAAATGGTAGTAAATTATCTTCTGAAACTTCAAAATTTCCTTTAAAAACATTCACTTGATCAACCAAATTGCTTTCAAGGAACTGTTTGGCTGTGTTTGGACCCCCTTCTATCAATAGACTGGTCACGCCTTTTTCAGCTAGTAGTGCAGCTATCTCACGAGCATCAAAATTTGGTTCGCTAGAATTTGTTTCTTCAGCAAATAAAAGTTCACAACCTCTTTGCTCATATTTAGCAATTGCTTCTTTTGAATGTTTTGTGCTTGTGATTACCCATGGGTATGAGTGAGGATGCCATTGGGAGCTATCTTTGTTCTCTTTGAAAATTTTCAACTCAGCAGAAAGAACCAAGTTTTTATCTATAATAACTGGTTTTGGAGATCGCTGCTCCATACCATTTAAACGACATGTCAAAGTTGGATTGTCTTGCTCAACCGTGTTTCTTCCCACCAAAATGGCATCGGCTTCCGCTCGCAGTAAATGCCCTCTCATACGTGCTAAGGCGTTGGTCACCCATGTTGGTTTATTGTCTATTGCCTTTGCAACGAAACCATTTGCTGACACAGCAATTTTTACAATTGTAAAGGGTCGGCTATTTACTTGCCTTAAAAAGTGCCCTTTATTCAAGCCATCTCCCTCAGCTTGACAAACTCCTGTCACAACTTCAATGCCAGCTTGTTTCAACCGCTCTAAACCTGTTCCTTTAACACGGTCATCTAAATCGGTTGAAGAAACAACAACCCGTTTTAAGCCAGCTTTAATGATCGCCTCTGTGCAGGGCGGTGTTCGTCCATGGTGATTACATGGCTCGAGAGTGACATATAATGTGGCGCCTTTTGCTCTCTCGCCCGCCTGGCTTATAGCTTGCGGTTCTCCATGTGGAATGCCATTAACACCGGTAACGGCTCGCCCAATGATTTCTTTGCCATCGGGTGTATCTGCCACAATAACAGCACCTACAGAAGGGTTTGGACTTGTGGTGCCAAGGCCCCTTCTTGCCATGTGCAGGGCTACGCGCATATATGTTTCATCGTGCTCTAACTGCATTTTGAAACTTTATTTCCTTTTCATGTGAAATCTTGCGTTAAAGGCTTTGGAATTTAGTGAGTATCATCTTCTTTATCAGATAACTCATCTAAAACTCCTTCAAAGTCAGCTGCTTCTCTGAAATTTCTATAAACGGAAGCAAAGCGCACATAAGCAACTTCATCAAGTACTTTTAATGCGTCCATGACAAGACCACCGATCATATCTGATGATACGACAGATTCTCCTGATGCCTCTAATTGGCGAACAATGCCTGAGATAAGTTGATCAACACGCTCGTCATCAACTTTTCTTTTTCGCAAGGCAATGCGGATTGAGCGATAGAGTTTATCGCGATCAAACGGCATTGTGCGGCCATTTCTCTTAGCTACGGACAATTCGCGCAATTGAACCCGCTCGAACGTTGTGAAACGACCACCACACATCGAGCAAGAGCGCCGCCTGCGAATGGATTGGTTTTCTTCAGCGGGGCGGCTGTCTTTCACTTGGGTTTCTTTATTGCCACAATAGGGACAGCGCATTGAATTTTGTCCTTACACATGATGGTCTTTGGTTTTAAAGACCGCATAACGATTTATGGGGAGTATTGATGAAATATTTTAGACGTAGTTCACAAAAATAGGAAGAGTTCTTAGCTTTCCTCCCCTTCTTTGTTCAAAAAGGGAATAAACGAACTCTTCCTATTATTAAATTTTAGATCGTTTCAATCAGATTGGTCGATTTAAAGTGCTTTTTCGTAAATTGGGAAACGTCTTGTTAGCGCAATCGCTTTTTCTTTCACTCTTGCTTCACAAGCTGCATTCCCTTCAGCACTATTTGCTTTTTGCAAACCTTCCAGAACTTCCGTGATAAGCTCGCCAATTTCAACAAATTCAGCTGTGCCAAAGCCACGGCTTGTGCCGGCTGGTGAGCCTAAGCGAATGCCAGATGTGACCATTGGTTTTTCAGGATCGAACGGAATGCCGTTTTTATTACATGTGATAAAGGCGCGGCCCATGGCTTCTTCAGCTTCATTGCCTTTTAGATTTTTCGGGCGCAGGTCAACCAAGACAACATGTGTGTCTGTGCCATCAGACACCAGATCAAATCCACCTTTTTTCAATGTGTCACCAAGAGCTTTCGCATTATCAAGCACATTTTGCGAGTAAGTTTTAAACTCAGGTCTCAAAGCTTCACCAAATGCTACAGCTTTTGCAGCGACCACATGCATTAACGGCCCACCTTGAAGCCCTGGGAAAATGGCTGAATTGAATTTTTTACCCAATGCTGGATCGTTCGAAAGGATCATCCCGCCTCTTGGTCCGCGCAGAGTTTTGTGAGTTGTTGTGGTTGCCACATGAGCGTGTGGGAAAGGAGAGGGGTGAACACCAGCTGCAACCAAGCCAGCAAAATGTGCCATATCAACCAAAAGATACGCACCAACTTCATCTGCGATTTCTCTAAAACGGGCAAAATCGATTTGGCGTGGATAAGCAGAACCGCCAGCCACAATGAGAGCTGGTTTGTGTTCTTTGGCTAGGCGCTCAACTTCATCATAATCAATTCTATGGGTTTCTTTATCAACACCATAGGAAACCGCATTGAACCATTTACCAGAAAGGTTCGGACGTGAGCCGTGTGTAAGGTGACCGCCAGCATCAAGACTTAAGCCTAAAATCGTATCACCTGGTTTAATCAGGGCTAGAAACACACCTTGGTTAGCTTGACTGCCTGAATGAGGCTGCACATTTGCATACTCACAATTAAATAATTTACAGGCGCGCTCAATCGCTAGTGCTTCAGCTTTATCTACAAAATGACACCCACCATAATAACGCTTACCCGGATAGCCTTCAGCATATTTATTGGTCATGAGAGAACCTGAAGCTTGAAGTACAGCATTAGAGACAATGTTTTCAGAAGCGATAAGTTCGATCTCATCTCTTTGACGACCAAACTCTTCTGTTATGGCTTCAAAGATTGCTGGATCAGTTTGTTCTAGGTTTTGTGTGAAAATAGATGTCATTTCAGACCTTTCCTCTTCAAACCCAATTGTTGATATTGCTGGTGTGGCCATTTGTTTTGCCATCTTTTTTAGAGAGCTTAAGTTGTTTTCTTGGCTCTCAACCAGGGATGGTGGGGTTTGATCTTTTTTGGCTCTTTTGTCTTTGGTTCGATGACTTTAAGAGAGCCATAATTGAAACGAGCCCTTCTCTAGCATGGTGTTTCATGCACAACAAGTACGCACTTTGTCTTTCATAAGGAATTTTCAATCAAATATTCGTTTTGAAACATGGATTTTAAGAAAAAACTTGTCTAGCGACGTTTTTTAGTAAAATTGCTCTTTGCAAGCTTTAATTTGATTCAAGTGATATGCGGCGTTTTAGCTTTTTAACGGCTAAATTCGTCATGTGTTCTTTCGTCGCTTTTGAAGGGCCTATAACAGTGGCTTCCATACCAGTTTTGGCATCAATCGCGGTTACGCGTTGACTGTGCCCAACGACTTGAAATTCTAAATAAATTTCTCCTGAATGGTTCAATTCATTCACCGTTTGTTTTCTCTTAAGGGGAATTTTCTCCCCTTAAATAAAACTCTTTGTTGCTTTTTGGGTGAGTATAAGGAGATTCTTACAATTAAAAAAGGCTGCCTTTGAATAATCAAAAGCAGCCTTTTTATAAAATCGAGACTTTGTTTATTCTAATAATTGGCGGCTGTCGCACCGACACCATCTTGCTTATAAAGATCGCGGCGGAAATGAACTGTTCCGTCTCTTGTTGCCCATGATGTTACATAGATAAAATAAACTGGTGCTCTTGTTTTTAAGCGCACATCTTTGCGCTCACCGTTTGTTTGCATTTGATCTACACGGCTTCTGCTCCAGTCTTTATTGTCTTTCAAGAGCCATGCAACCAATTGTTTTACATTTTGTACACGGATACAGCCTGAGCTATGGGCTCGCAAATTACGACCAAATAAGCTTTTTGAGGGTGTATCATGCATGTAAACCGCGTGTTTGTTGTGAAAATTAATTTTCACAAATCCCATTGAATTATCTTTCCAAGGGTCTTGGCGGTAGCGGTAATTATATACAGAATTTGAATTCCAATTGATTTTTCTTGGGTCTACCTTACGACCAGACCCATCAATTGCAGAAATTTTGAAACGCTCTAAAAGATCATAGCGACCGCGTTTTGCTTCAGCTCTTGCTTTGGGGACAAGGTCTTTTCTAACAATGCTTTGCGGTACATGCCAGAAAGGATTGAAGTTAATTTCGTGAATCTTACTGCGAAGGCGAGGTGTTTGACGGTCAACTTTACCTACAACAGCCGCGTGGCGAGATACAATGCGACCATTTTCAACAACTTCAATTTGTTGCGCAGGCACGTTAACTGAAACATAGCGTTTTGCCGCATTCCGTGTAAGTGCATTTAGGCGGGCTATATTTGTACGGATTTGACGCAAACGAACTTTTGCTGGAACGTTCAAAGCGCGTAGAGTTCTTCTGTCAACGATGCCCATAGGTGTGAGCCCATGGCGCACTTGGAAGCGTTTAACAGCCCGCTCTACATAATAATCATAGTTTTTGTAATAGCTTGAATTCTTTTGCAGGTCGCCTGTTAACTCCAAGCGTTTACGGAGCAAAGCGACGTTTGGACCGCTATAGCCAGGCCCCATCTTTCCTTTGGGTATTTGACGCCAGCCACCAGCAGAGACAATAGCTGCATAACGTTTTACCGCTTCTTTCATTAAAGGGAGATTACCTTTATCAAGCGTTGGGAACCCTTTCGGTGGGTTCATCTCCCATTCTCTGGCCGCAGATCTGTCAAAAGTTTGATTCCAATCGACACTATCTTCATTACCGCCAAACCAACTATCATAGGCATTGGCACCAGAGCTTACTGAGACGGCCATTGTTGAAGAAATGGCTGCGATAGCTGCTAATTTAAGAGCTGAACGCTTCATTTTTGTGAATTGAGCGTTTTGGTTTTTCAGTTTATTTGTCTGTTGCATTCTTTTTAAATGTCCAAGCATTTGTGAATATTTTAAAAGTTTAATCTCTTACTTAACCATAAAGTATCAGGTGAAATCCTGACAGAATGATTAATAAGGGCCAACACACTGTTTTATAACAAACTTCACGTCATATCTCATCACGACAGCGTGCTTTTCATTCAAGAAATCTTAAGTTTTGGCAGATTAACTAATTAAATCTAACCAGAAATTATGGTCTTCTAGCAGTTTACGTTTCCGTATTCAGATTTCCAGTCACAATTATGAGAGCAAGTATAAAGTTTTTGTTAACTCATTGCTTCCCTAAACCATGCGCCTAGAATCACGCATAATTTGGACTGAAGTTCATATTTTATATTTCCGCATGTGAGAGAATTTGTACTAATTCCATAAGAAAACACAAGCTCAATCACTATTTCTAATATTTAAAATATAGAACATGTGACATTTTAGGCGTTTTTATGTTTGGAATGATGAATTATTGCTTTTTAAAGTATTTTTTCTCTCACGGCTCTTCCTCGCTTCGCTCTGTTATTTTCTCTCACGGCTATTTCACCGCTGTCGCGGTGAGCCTCCGAGGGGCGGGGCTTGCCCCGGGCTACGCTGGCGCTGCGCCATGTCCTGGCACCTAAACGGTGCCACTCCTTCTTTAGTTACTCTCACAGCTATTCCTCGCTATGCTCGGGCCTACTTTTTAGACGTGCTTCAGGTTGCCTTTGCTTTGCTTCAGATGCCCACCAGGCATCCGCAAGAAGCAACCGCGCTTTTTTTTTGTCTGTGCGCTTTAGGTTGCCCACCAGCAACCGCACTGTGCGGCGCTAAGCGCCGGGCTTCACTGACGTTCGCCATGTCCTACTGCCCTGATCCGGTTGCTAGTGGGCAACTGAAGGACAAAAAAGGGCTGAGCTCCTTCTTCGTAAATCATCATAGGGATATTTTATACAGTTGAAGGGGCGGTTTTGGGTGTGAAATATGAAGTCCCAGACAACAATTAAGCAAAGAATAACCCCGGTGCCGTTTGGCAACCGGGGCTATTTGGACTTTGAGACAACCGATTGTCTACCACTTTGAACCTTACAAACGGAACCTGATTTGATCCGTCCAATAACGTTCTAGTTGTAAAAGAGACTTGTTTACCTCAGAGAGGTTTCCTTCAGAAATCCCAGCCACCTTTTCTAGTGCATTGAGCTGACGCCCATACAAACCATTAATGATGTCGCAGACTTCCTGTCCCTTATCAGTTAATTTCACCCGTACCGAACGGCGATCTGTGTCTGAGCGTTCATGATGGATGTATCCCATATCAACAAGTTTCTTAAGATTATAAGAAACGTTAGATCCAAGATAATATCCACGAGAACGTAGTTCTCCGGCCGATAGCTCGCTTTCACCGATATTGTATAAAAGCAAAGCCTGGATGCTATTAATTTCTGAACAACCATTCCGCTCAAACTCATCCTTGACAACATCAAGAAGGAGACGGTGCAGTCGTTCAATCATTCTCAGAGATGACATGTACTCGCCTTTCAGCTTTCCATCCACTTCTGAGGTCTCTAATTCCGGCTTATTTTGGGCATAAGTCATTTCTGCCTCATTTGTTGTTACGCCTACCCTGTAGTGACAGTAGCTAACATACCGATAAGACACTAAAATCCGTTTAAAAAACGCCCTTAATTTTACGTTAAATTTTTTCGTATTTATCTAAAAATGTAACAAAATTAGCGCTAAATGCCGTTTAATTTTAAAAATAAGCGCTCATTTACTGGTCAACGCCAAATTCTCTTGGAGGCAAGTTTAAATTTACCTCTCCGTTCGAGATAAAATATTGAGCTACCATTTCCTTTGAAACGTCTTCTAAGTTTGCCGGTTTCCATATTGGGGCCGTTTTATTAATGAGCTTAGCTTCAATGGCGGGCAAGAAATTATCACCTTCAATAAAATGATTGGCGAGCAAAAAGTCCTGATGCAAGGCTTGATCGACCGAAAAATCCTTTGCGTTTTGAATTGCTTTTAACGTGACTTTCAAACTTAACGGGCAAGCAGCTTCCATGTTTGCCAATGTTTCAAGAGCCCACTCTTTGTTTTCAGGCTCTTCTTCACTGACCTCTATCAAGGCTGTAATGATTTCTTCAACGGTAGGTTTAGAGAAAACTCTGGTGATAAGTGGTTCATTAGCTTCAATATCGCTTTTCTCTATTGTTTGGTTCATATCGTCAAGTAAGCGATCAACTGGTTCAGCTTCTCTGATGGCTTCTCTGATGGTTTCAAACTTTTCTGCGTCTATGCAGAATTCCAAGAGCCCGAGATAAACTGCATCATATCTGTTAACAGACGTTCCTGTTAAACCAAGATATGTCCCAATGGCACCCGGCATTTTGGCTAGAATTTGAGTGGTTGCGACATCTGGAAACAAACCGATTTGAGCCTCTGGCATGCTCCAAGCGTAATTTTCTCCCGCAACGATATGGGTTCCATATTGGCTAATACCAACGCCGCCGCCCATAACTTTTCCATTAATTAATGCCACAACAGGCTTGGTGTAACATTCTATGGCCCAAATTGTTTCATATTCATCTTTAAAACAATCGAGAGCTGCTTTATTGCTTATTTGTGCTTTTTCAAAGACTTCTTTGACATTAGCCCCACTTGAGAAGAATTGTGCATCCTCAGATTGGATAATGATTGTATAAATATGAGGGTCTTCAACCCATTCTTTGTAAGTAGATATAAGCTTTTGGCGCATTGCAACATTAATGGCGTTGCGCTGCTTTGGAGCGTTGATTGTGACTAACCCTAAACGATTTTGTTTTTCACAGGTCAATTCTTCACAGTTCATGACTGTTTGCTCCGCATCTATATTGTGCATCATTATCTCAACTCGTTTGAAGTTTTTGCTCGTTGAGCTATACATGAAGAGCCTGGGCTCAGGACCCGTTAATTTCACGGTTTCTGCGCGTGTCTATTTTTTGATGACTGTTTGTGAAACCCGTTCAGAGCATAGCCTAAGCTATGGTCAAACGGGTTTGGCAAACAGATGCAAAAAAGAGCCGCGCCCTTTAAAGGGTTGCACAAAAGCAGTCCATCTACAGCAAAAAACAAGCTTAACGGGAAGGAACTCCCGCTTGCTCTTGTTTTTCTAGTATCTTAACTGCTTTTGTGCAACAGAAACCATGAAATTAATGGGTCCTGAGCCCACAACCTGAAAGAACCTTTTTATGAAATCCCTTTTGCGTTTGGTCATATTTATCATGTCCTTACTCTTTTTACCGGATCCCTTATTTGCGTTTTCTGAAGACACCCAAATAAGTACAGGTGAGATTTGGGTAATCGACACTCATAAAGCGCATATTCAACAAGAGAGACATACCAAGCCAGCAATGATCTTTGCTCAGGCGACCAATGAACTTTCACGGCAAAAACAATTGGATGCTCAGCGCTCAAAGAAGGGCCTTCGTGTTAAGAAAAAGAAGGATTTTTTTAAATCCAAATCACCATTACCAGCAGTGCAAATGCCAACAGACTGGGACGGTAAAGTTTCATCTCCCCCTATTCCAGACAAAAAAACAAATTTGCGCCGTGTGAAAAAAACGAAATCTGGTGCTATTTATGAGAGTCAAACTTATCGTAAAGCACCTTCACCCAAAAAAACTATCAAGAAAAATGGGGGGATCAGCGGCCTTGGAAAGCCTGATTTTCGCCCAAAACTTGACAATTCGCCGCAAATTGTTCGGCTTCCTTTGCCTTTGTTAAAGCCAAAAGGCTTTGATCGCAAAAAGCATGCGCACTATCAAAAGTTGAAATCTCAAAGGGAGCGCGAAGCTTCTCAGCAACAAAAATTAGCTGAACAGGGGCAAAACGATAAAGAGACAACAAACAAAGCTGAAAAACGCAAAGTTCAAAAATCGGCATTTGTTGTCCCTCCCCCCGTTACATTTTGGGAGCCAAAAGAAATTAAAGATGCGCAACTTATTTGTCAGGTTCTTATGAAAGACATTGATGCCTCTGTTACTCCTATTAAACCCATTCGGCGTGGGGCTTGCGGCACGCCAGCTCCCTTGAAAGTCCGGGCCGTTGGTGAACATCAAGGGCCCCATAGTTTAAAGGTCAACCCACCTGCGACGCTTAATTGTCAGACAACTGCACGCTTTGCAAAATGGGCGAAAAAGAAACTTCAACCCTTGGCAATGAAACATCTCAATAGCCCCGTTTCTATGGTGCATAATGTTGCCTCTTATTCTTGCCGCCACCGCTATAATGATAAAACTAGAAAATTATCAGAGCATGCCTTAGCGAATGCGCTTGATATTGCAGGCTTTACTTTAAAAGATGGCCGGACAGTTTCCGTTTTAAAACATTGGGATGAAGAAGGTGATCTCGGTGCTTTTTTAAAGGCTGTTCATGCAGCTGCATGTGAAGACTTTGTGGTTGTTCTTGGCCCTGAAGCAAATGAAGCTCATAAAAACCATTTTCACTTTGACCTTGGACGATATAAAGTGTGTGAGTAATTTTTTACCACAAACACTTTATTCATAGGTTTTGCTATGCATGCTGTTATCTTTGAAGTTGAATTGCTAGATGGCAAAAAAGAAGACTATCTTTCCATTGCCACTCGCTTAAGAGAGCAGCTGGTCAATGCTCAAGGGTTTATTTCCATAGAGAGATTTCAATCATTAGTGAATGAAGGCAAGTTACTTTCACTTTCTTATTGGGAAGATGAGGAGGCTATTCTTAGTTGGAAAGCTAATTTTGATCACCAAGCCGCACAACTTAAAGGGCGCTCTAGCATTTTTAAAGATTATCGGATTTGTGTGGTGAAAGTTGAACGGAACTACACTATGGCGACCAGTTCCTTTTCTGCAGATGAAACTGCTTAACCATCTTGTCTCTTAACTTTAAGATCAATCGCCCGGAGGCAGGGCAATTTCGACGATTTACTACTTTTTTTGCAAATATTCACCACTAATTGTTTTTCTCCCCTCTTAGATCATCTTTGAGTTGTGCTAAACTCTTGCAATATATTTTCTTTCGGGCAATCCTTGTTGCTCAGACAATTCAAAGAGATGATATTTCAGCCATATGACACAATTTCCTTCTCGTATATTTCCTCGTACTCGCCTTCGTCGTAATCGCAAAACCCCATGGGCGCGGAATTTAGTGCGGGAGATAAACCTTTCACCGCATGATTTGATTTGGCCTCTGTTTGTGATTGAAGGGCAAAATGAGCGTGATCCGATTAACTCTATGCCGAATGTTGAGCGGCTTTCTATTGATATTGCTGTGAAAGAAGCTAAAGAAGCGGCTGATCTTGGTATTCCGGCCATTGCTCTTTTTCCAAATGCCGACCCTGCCAAACGTTCTGAACTCGCTGAAGAGGCATATAATCCTGATAATTTAATTTGCCGTGCTGTGAGCGAAATCAAATCGCATGTGCCAGAAATTGGTATTATTTGCGATGTAGCGCTAGATCCTTACACCTCGCATGGTCATGACGGGATATTAGTCGGTGAAACGATTGATAATGATCGCACAGTTGAAGTGCTCATCAAGCAGTCTCTTGTTCAAGCCAAAGCTGGGGCTGATGTGATTGCTCCTTCTGATATGATGGATGGCAGGATTGGCTCCATTCGTGATGCATTAGAGGCAGATGGTTATCAAAATGTGCAGATAATGGCCTATAGCGCGAAATATGCCTCTGCATTTTATGGCCCGTTCCGCGATGCGATTGGCTCGAATGTTAATTTAAAGGGCGATAAGAAGACTTATCAGATGGATCCTGCAAATACAGATGAGGCTTTGCAAGAAGTTATGATGGATTTGGCTGAAGGGGCAGATATGGTCATGGTGAAGCCAGGTATGCCCTATCTAGACATCTTATCACGGATAGAAAATGAGTTTAAATGTCCAACCTTTGTTTATCAGGTCTCTGGTGAGTATGCTATGCTTTTGGCAGCAAGCCAAAATGGCTGGCTTGATCATGATGCAATTATGATGGAGAGCCTCACCAGTTTTAAAAGAGCGGGTGCTGCTGGTATTTTAACTTATTTTGCTAAACAGGCTGCTGAGAAGCTGAGCTGATTTTTAATTTTCGAGACCTATAAAAACCAGGATTTACACCGTTGCTTTCATTTTTACCTGAAATTTCTAATCCCCACATGTGGGTTACATTTTTCATTATTTGCGGAGCGATTTGTTTATTTGCAAATGATCGTATTCCGCTTGAGTTAAGCTCAACAGGTGTGGTTGCCGTTCTTCTATTATATTTTGAAATGTTCCCGATTATTGGGGCAGATGGGCAAAACCAACTGGGGGCTTCTCAGTTATTGCAAGGGTTTGCTAACCCCGTTGTGTTTGCCATTATGGCGCTCCTTGTCATTGGGCAAGGGCTCTATAACACTGGTGCTCTTGAAGGGCCGGCGAATGTGATTGCCAAACTTGGCCGCATAGGACCATGGCTTGCTTTTGCTGTAGCTTACATCATCGCCGGGTTTGTTTCTGCTTTCATGAATAACACACCGGTTGTTGTTATTTTCATTCCGATTATCACAGCGGTTGCAGCGAATATGGGGATGAACCCATCTCGCTCGCTTATGCCGCTTAGTTTCATTTGTATTCTTGGAGGGATGACCACTCTTATTGGTTCTAGTGCGAACCTGATTGCAGCAACGATTGCTGAACAAAGCGGTATTCCTAAAATTGGCTTTTTTGATTTTACAATTCCTGGTTTATTTTTGGCAGGCATTGGGGCGCTTTATGTGATTTTCATTCTCCCGCGTCTTATGGGAAACAAACAATCCGATGATGCAAGCACACAACAATCTGATGCGGGTAAACATTTTATCGCTCAAATTCCACTCAGCTATGGCCACCCTTGGCTTGGCTATGAAAGTGCGGCTGGCTTTTTCCCTGATTTGAAAAATATTACCGTTCGCATGGTGCGGCGTGGTTCTCAAACCTTTGTACCGCCTTTTGATGATGTTACTTTGATGGATGGTGATGTTGTTGTTCTTGCGGCCACCAGAAAAGTTCTCTCTGATGCATTACAGCTTTCGAATAATCCGAGTGCGCAGAAGATAGAAGAGAAAACGGAAGATGAGCAAGATGAAAATTCGGCCTCCATTGATCGCCGTGCTCCGCGCCGAACATCTCTTTCTATCGCAGAAGCCGTTGTCGCCCCTGCGTCTCGTTTAATCGGAGCAAATGTTGACCCTGAAATTATTCACGCTGAAACGGGGATGGACTTTGTTGGTATTCAGCGCCGAAGCCGTATGGGACGCGGTGCGATTGAAGATATTCGCTTAGAACCTGGGGATGTTATTCTCCTTCTTGGTGAACGAGCTGATATTAAAAGTCTTCGCTCGAATAGGAACTTGCTTCTCCTTGATTGGCTCACAGAAGAACTGCCGCAAACACATCACTCTTTAAATGCTTTGGTTATTTTTGGTATCACCATTTGGATGGCCGCCACTGGTATGCTCCCGATTGCAATTGCTGCGATGATGGGGGCGGTTGCAATGATTGCAACGGGCTGTTTGAATGTTCGTCAAGCGGCACGAGCCATTGATGGACGGGTTTTCTTGTTAGTTGGAACTGCATTTGCTCTTGCTACTCCTTTGCAAATAACGGGTGGTGCACAATTTGTGGCGACAAGTGTTGTTAATACATTTTCTGACTTTGGGCCGGTGGCGTTGCTCTCAGCTTTCTTTTTGCTAACAGCTATTTTGACAAACTTTTTATCAAACGCGGCAACGGCTGCTTTAATGGCGCCAATTGTGGTGAGTGCGGCTCGGGAAATTGGAGCTGATCCAATGCCATTTATTTATGGATTAATTTTTGCTCTCAATTGTTCTTTTGCAACGCCTATTGCTTATCAAACAAATTTGATCGTGATGGGGCCTGGTAATTACACATTTAGTGACTTTTTGCGGGGTGGTTTGCCCTTGATCTTCCTTATTTGGATCGCATATTCTTTATTTGCACCTTTTTATTTTAACTTATGATTTGAGCTTGATATATGACGAAACAGGGAAAGGACTTTCCAGAATTTTATCTGACAAGGCCACAGCCCTGCCCTTATTTACCTGACCGAGATGAGCGCAAATTGTTTACTCATTTAGGGCCAGATGGCTCTGTTGCTGATTTTGATTATCTTCATCAAGAAGGGTTTCGTCGCAGCCAAACCATTGCTTATCGTCCACAATGTGAACATTGCTCCGCTTGTATATCTGTTCGCATTCGGGTTGATGATTTTAAACGGAGCAAATCTCAAAAACGGGTTTGGAATAATAATAAATCTCTTATGGCTGCGCGAACCGATGCGCTTTCCAGTGCTGAGCAATATGCTTTGTTTAAGGCCTATGTTGAAACACGCCATAATGATGGCGGCATGGCGGAAATGAACTTATTTGAATATCAAGCCATGATTGAAGATAGCTTTGTTGATAGTTTTATTCGTGAATATCGGGAACCGAATTCCTCTTCTTCAATAAGGCCTGATGGGGAGAGATATAGTTATTCTTTAAGCTCAGAGAGTTATAAGCCAAAAGCTGCCTCTGATCTTATTGCAGTGGCACTTTGTGACCTTTTAAGCGATGGCATATCTTTGGTTTATAGTTTCTTTGAACCTAATTTGCATAGCCGAAGCATTGGCACTTACATCATTTTAGAGACCATTGATTATGCCCGTGCTGTTGGACTCCCTTATGTTTATCTTGGCTATTGGGTGAAGGGCTCGCAAAAGATGGACTACAAAATCAAATTCTTACCGCAAGATCATTTGATTAATGGTGAATGGGTGCGGGTTGATGATGCTTCAGAAATCTGATCACTTCTTTGATATTTTAAGAGTTTGTTCCAGTGCTTTTAGATAGACCTTAAACGCTTTTTTGCCTGACGGGGACAGTTTGTATTTTGTGTAAGGTCTTCTTCTTTTTTTCACATCTTCAATGATCATTTCACTTTCAATGAAACCGGCGGCACTTAGCTTTTTTAAGTGAGCATCGAGATTGCCATCTGTTATTGAGAGTTTTGATTTTAAATCTGCAAAGCTTTCCCCTTTTCCATTTAGCAAGAGCGAAAGTCTGCTTCGCACGGACTGATGAAAGAGCGGGTTAAATTCTGGCAAATCGGTCATGATGTTGGCTCGGTTTTTATGAGCTGGTGCCTCTTTTCATCCCAGCGCCAGATGGGCTTTTTATAATCGAGGTGCACACCGCCAAACCATTGATCTAGTTTGAGCAACTTAGTTGCATCTTTATTGCCAGCCATAACTTCGTTTCCCAGCTCAGTGATTGATAAATCTTGCGCTTTAAAATCTTCTATTTCGATTTCATCGTTGGGGGGAGATAGGAATCTTCCAGTTGGGCTACATGATAGTAACGGGTGGTGGCCATTACACAATTTTTCAATTTCTCGAAAATGCGTCCAATCCCCCATGAAAAATTCTGTCTCTGAATTCATAAATTCGAGAAAATTTCTCCCTGGTTTTGTTACCCCGTCTTTGACAAGTTCTAGGATTTTATTTTGAGTTTTGTTTAGTCCATTTTTTACCGACGGGTATTCTTCTAAATGGCGTTTTAACGCTGCTTTTAAAAATGGAAAAGACGGTAAGTCTGTTTCAAGATAATTTTCAAGATGAGTTGGATCCGGCTCACAAAAGGCCTGCCATCCTCTTTTTGCCAGCTCTAATTGCTCTCGTGATATGTCTTCTTTTCTCGGTTCGAGCGTTTCAATTTGCTCTGGTGTTAATTGACCTAACCCTCTGAACGGGCTTATGCCTTCAAATTCATTGATACAAATGAGGCCTAATTTCGTTTCCCCTAACTCAACGCCTGAGAAAAAATTTAAAATTTGTAGTATTTGTAATTGATCAAGCAAGTCATGCTCGAACCAAAGCACCACTTCTTCGTAATTGTTATAGGCTTTTAGATGTTGATCTCTGATTTCAAAATCTCTCATCACATCAGCCAGTGGCATGCTTGGACCAGAGAAAACTTCTGCTCTTAATTTTGAATGTTCTTCAAGACTTAACCCTTTTGGAAATGGGCCAGATTGCATTGTATCGCGCCACGGCAGAACATCACCTTCGATGTTTGAATCTTTGAGCAAGCTCCCTGCCCCGTCACCATTTGTAATGTTAAGTTTGTTACCCATTTTAAAACACCAAATTATCAAGATTTCACGGATGAAATATTTATACTCTGAAAAACAGAGTTACTTTGTATCACAGAGTTTTTAAGCAGGCAAGAACACTTCATTCAGTTTGCCAAAACAAAAAAGCACTCTCATTTTTCATGAAAGTGCTTTTTTAACTGCGCTTTAGGATGCCCACATAACATCCGCGCTTTTTTGTCTGCGCTTCAGATGCCCACATAACATCCGCGCTTTTTTGTTGCGCTTTAGGATTCCCACTTTGCATCCGCGCTGTACATTCATCTATTTAGGCGCAAATTTGTTTGTTTTCGGGAAACCTTTTGGTGGCATGCGGCCGGCTGAGGCTCTGGCGCCTTGCCATTCCATCAAGCCATCTGCTTTGCAATTGCGCCCAGCGCTATCAATCCAGGTCAGGCCTTCTTTTTTATAGAAGGTTTTGATATCAGATAAACCGCCATCTTTATATTTTTGCAAGCGGACGCCTTTGCCCCTGGTCATTTCATTGAGCTCATCCAAGGGGAAGACTACCATTTTGCGGTTTTCACCAATCACAGCCACCATGTCACCATCAACGATTGAACAGCTTACGGCTTCATCAGGTTCTTTGACGTTCAAGACCTGCTTGCCTTTTCTGGTCCCTGCGATCACATCATCCTCACCGACGATGAAACCATTACCTTGATGGGATGCGACCAAGCGCTTGCGTCCGGCTGTATAAATAAAGCCTGTGACGATATCGCTTGTTGCTTCCAAGTCTATCATGATGCGCACGGGTTCACCATGGCCACGGCCGCCTGGCAATTTATCAACCCCAAGAGTGAAGAACTTACCGTTGGTCGCAAATAGCACAAGCTTGTCTGTTGTCATCGCTTGGACAGCAAATTTCAACTCATCACCTGCTTTATAAGTCACTTTGGAGAGATCATCCTGGTGACCTTTCAAGGCACGGACCCACCCCTTTTGTGAGACGACAACTGTGACCGGTTCTTTTTCGATCATGGCTTCGTCTAAATCAATGTCGATTTCAACGGCATCTTCAAAGTTAGAGCGGCGTTTGCCCATTTCGGTTTTCTTGCCGAATTTGCCCTTCGTGTCTTTGATTTCTTCTGAAATACGTTTCCACTGCAGGTCATCTGAGCCAAGAAGCGCTTTGAGTTCTTTGAGCTCTTTGGATAACTCTTTGTGCTCAGTTTTGATTTCCATTTCTTCAAGCTTGCGCAAGGCACGCAATCTCATGTTCAAAATGGCTTCAGCTTGAACATCTGAAAGTTTGAAGGTTTTCATCAATTCCGCTTTGGGGTCATCTTCTTCGCGGACGATGCGGATCACTTCATCAAGGTTGAGGTAAGCAATCAGGTAACCATCCAAGATTTCTAAGCGATGCTCGATTTTGCCTTTGCGGAAGTTTGAGCGGCGAACCAACACTTCTTTTCTGTGGGCCAGCCATTCGTTCAAGACGCCTCTTAAGCCCAACACATTTGGAATTTGCCCTTTTGAGAGCACGTTCATATTCAAGGAAATTCTATTTTCGAGGTCCGTTATTTTAAACAATGTTTCCATTAAGATAACAGGATCAACTGAGCGATTTTTTGGCTCTAGAACGACGCGGATATCTTCCGCGCTTTCATCGCGAATATCTGCGAGAAGCGGAAGTTTTTTCAAAGACATTAATTCCGCGATTTTTTCAATCAGGCGAGATTTTTGTACCTGATACGGGATCTCAGTGATGACGATCTGATAATTGCCGCGGGATGTTTCTTCTTTTTCCCATTTGGCGCGCACTCTAAAGCCGCCGCGTCCGGTCTCATAAGCCTCTTCAATAGCCTCTTGTTTTTCAACAATCACACCGCCGGTTGGGAAATCTGGCCCAGGGACGAGCTCAACGAGTTTCTTCGTTGATGCATTAGGAAATTTAATCAGATGCAAGGCCGCATTACAGAGCTCTTCCACATTGTGAGGCGGGATGTTGGTAGCCATGCCCACTGCGATACCGGATGAGCCATTAGCAAGCAAATTCGGGAAGCTTGCTGGCAGCACCACAGGCTCTTCTTCCTGCCCGTCATAGGTTTCTCTGAAATCTACTGTGTCTTCTTTAATGCCATCCAAGAGCGCCATGGCCATTTCGGTCATTTTGGCCTCTGTATAACGCATGGCAGCGGCGTTATCGCCATCTACGTTACCAAAGTTACCCTGGCCTTCAACCAATGTGTATCTTACAGAGAATGTCTGCGCCAAGCGGACCATGGCATCATAAATCGCCTGGTCACCATGGGGGTGGAATTTACCCATCACGTCACCGACGACGCGGGCACATTTCTTATAGCCGCCTTCTGGGTCTAATCTTAGCTGCTGCATGGCGTATAGGAGCCGCCTGTGCACTGGTTTTAGCCCATCGCGCACGTCAGGCAGGGCCCGGTGCATGATTGTGGACATGGCATAGGATAAATAGCGCTCTTCTAAAGCGGTGCGCAGCTCAATGGTCTCAGGGATTAAATCTCCGCCGGACGCATTATTGTCTTTTGTCTTTTTACTCATGGCCTCTGCATTACACCGAAATGAGATTCGGGACAATATTTTTCGCTCGTAGCAAGCCGGGGATTAACATTGGTTTTCTTGGGCGCTTCAGTTGCCCACCAGCAACCGCGCTATCCAATAACATCGTCTATTATAGATGGAATGCTCTACGCTCGCTTTATGAGGCCTATGACAAACAGTTAAGATCACGGCACCTAAAGTGGCGCTGATAATATCGGTAACTGGGAAGCCGCCCGGAATCATGATCATAAAAAAACTCGCCTCTCAGCTTTTGAAAGGTGAGTTTTTTATTGTTGTTTAGACGGTTTTAGGCTGCTTTTGAGGCGTCGCCGTCTTCGCTAACGCTTTCTATAAACTCATTGATTTCATGCGTTATAGCATCAATGGTTTCAACCAATTGTCTTGACGCCTGATTAACTGTGTCAACCTCATTTGAGGTGACATTCAACTTATCATTGACGTCTGTAACATTTTCGGCTGCTCCGTTGGTACCTTTAGACGCTAGGACCAATGAATGAGCAATTTCTTTTGTTGCAGAATCTTGTTCTTCAACAGAGTGAGAAATTGACGTAGAAAGTGTTTGAATTTCGACAACACATTCAGCAATATTTTTCACTGAATTTACTGAATTTTCAGTCGATGACTGAATTTCCTGAATTTGCTCTGTGATCTTTTCTGTTGCGCTCGCTGTTTGATTTGCCAGCGTTTTCACTTCGGCTGCCACAACAGCAAATCCGCTGCCAGCATCGCCTGCTCTTGCCGCTTCAATGGTGGCATTAAGCGCAAGCAAGTTGGTTTGTTCGGCAATTTGCTGAATGAGTTCTGTGATTGTGCCGATTTCTTGAACTGAGGCCAGCAGTGAACTTACTTCTTGTTCTGTTTCATTCGCTGTTGACGAAGCCACATTCACAAGTTCGGCCGATTTAAGTGTTTGATCCGCAATGCCTTGGACTGAGGCTGATAATTCCTCTGTTGCAGACGCAACTGTTTGCACATTTTGAGATGCTTCTATTGAGAGCTCCCCAGCTGTTGTTGCTCCATTTGTAGTATCAACAACTAACGTTGACATGCGTTCGGCTGCTTGCTTCATATTTTCTGAATGTGAACTTGCGTTAGAAATTGACGAAGCGATATTGCTTTTAAAATTCGCAATGAGTTGTTCTAATGCTTGTTGACGCTTACGGTCTCGCTCCTGAGCTTGTTTAGCTTTTTCCTCTAGAGAATTTCTCTCTATCATATTTTGCAAGAAGACTTTCATGGCTCTTGAGATATCACCAATAACATCTTGGCGTTCATTATATTGAATTTTAATGGACGTATCGCCATTTGCCAATTTTGTGATTGTATCACTTTGTGTATTTAGCATTTTGGAAATAGAACGCATCTGAACATATGTAATGGCTAATGAGCCAAAAATTGCTACAAACGCAATGGCAAGAAGCACCATAATTTCGTTTGTTAGGGTATTTACTTCATCATCTGCTATTTTCTCTGCTTTATGGATGAAATGCTCAGAAATTTTCTTAATGATGTTCAGCCGCTCTGTTGCCGTTTGAAACCACACACCAGCTTCAAGACCTTTCGCATCTTGTGTGATTGGAAGTCTTGTTACAATTTCACGCCAAGCATTGATCTTGTCGATAGATTGACCTTTAAAATTATCTTCGAAATATTTCATCTGTTTTGGTGTAGCGATGTTTTTAAACTCAGACATAAATGAAAGTTCTGCACCAAGTTTTTTGGAATAAAGAAGATAGGTGTCAAAATTAAACTTACCATCTTTGACTTGTTTTAACATTGCACTACCAATGGCCCGTTCTAGGCCGCCAGCTTCTTTCATTTGAATAAGAGATAGGAATGGTAATAGTTCCGTAGTAATTGCCGGAGACGGACTTGCTTCAATAACAGCGCCTAGCATGTGAATTAGGATATTGACCTCTTTGGTATATTCCGCAACCGTTTGTTTTACACCAAACGTTTTGTAATCAATTTTACTGCGGATATCATCGACCTTGTGAATGGCGACGTTGATTTTCTCGAGCTCTTTGATCAAATGCTTATCGTGAAGTTCCAAGGTGGCATAATGCTTATCAAAAA
>JAEPQF010000031.1 GCA_017640685.1 Hyphomicrobiales bacterium | reverse complement strand
CGAATTCACCACCAGACACACCAGTTACGATCAATGGACCATGTTTTGATGGAACGATCAATGGAGCTGCTGAGTATGAGAAACCAGCTTTAAAGTCGTCAATTCTTTTGCGCCAAGCAACTTTACCAGTTTTCTTGTCTAGCGCTACGATTTGTGCATCAAGTGTACCGAAGTAAACTTTGTCACCATAGATAGCTGCACCACGGTTAATCACGTCACAGCAAGGAAGAATGCCTTCAGGAAGACGGGCATCATATTGCCAGATTTCTTCACCTGTTTTTGCGTCAATCGCCCACATACGGCTGTATGAGCCAGTTACGTAGATGATGCCGTCAGAAACGATTGGTTGAGCTTCTTGTCCACGTTGCTTTTCTCCACCGAATGAGAATACCCATGCTGGTGTTAGGCTTGCAACGTTTGAAGTGTTGATTTTGTCAAGCGGGCTAAAACGTTGGCCACGGATGTCTTGGCCATTTGTTACGATGTCACCAGCTGTTTTTTGGTCATTTAGGATGTCGTCAATGCTAACACCTTCGGCTGAAGCCGGCGTACTAGCTGCGATAGCAAGAATACTTGCCGCCGCTAAGATTGCTCTTCTTAGGCGCATACTTATGTTCCCTTCCCCTAGGACTTTGTTAAAATTTTCAATTCGTTTCATAAATTGGACTTAACGAATATGCTCATATTGTCATTCTTATGATTTGATTTAATCTCAAATAATGAAACCAAATATTGTTCAAAATATAAAAAGGACAACACTCAAATCATATCTTAGAATTTAATGAGAGCAAGTAAGAACTCTGTCTATTCCAGAAATAATGAGACTGTTGGTTTCTATTTTATGAATGAAACTGACCGAGTTATTTCCAATGTAATTAACGACTACTCTAGACGTTAGCTGAGCTTGAGCTTTCAGTTTATTGGCAATAAGTACATCTTTTTTGAGTTTTTCATGAGAAGTGACGTTTTCTTCATAAAATACAACAACTTAATTCTCCCCCTGCCCTAAAAACGGAAGTGATTTTTCTTCAAATTTTGGGTAAAGGTGGGCCACAGACCGCTCAATTTCTAATTTGATAACATCAATTGATTGAAATTTTTCCGGTATTGGCATTTGAGCCGCTTCAATCATATCCTTACCACTCTTTACTGACTTTGTAAGATTCTCTTCCAGCCATGTCAGATAAGTGTCAGTTTGGTCAATTGAACGGCTTGTTGTATCTGCTGGTCCGTGTCCTGGGATAATAATTTTATGCGGAATTTTTTTGATCTCTTTTAAAGATTTATGCCATTTTTCAAGATCAGCATGAGGGGTTGTTGCCGCTCTATCCAGAAAACATATATCACCGGCATAGAGCACACCTGTTTCATGATCTAAAATGGCAAGATCTGCGTCTGTATGACCTTTAAAGGGGAGCATCTCAAACCGGTGTTTGCCAAACTTTTCTGAACTGTAATTAATCGCGCGTTCAGGAATAATGACTTCCGTTCCTCTCATCCAGTCGCCGAGGATCCGATAAAGATTGCTTGAAAAATCTTCTCCTGATTCTTTTAAACCTTTGATGGTTTGAGGGAGAGCCGCTATTTTTTTCTTATCGAATAGCTGATTGCCAAGACAATGATCTGGATGAAAATGAGTGTTGTAAACACGAATAACATCTTTGCCAGTGGTTTTATAAATCAGCTCTTTTAAAGCTTCGCCATACCTTCTTGATGAACCAGTATCAATTAAGACAACACCATCAGATGTATCGATAAACGCAACATTGACGATATCTCCGCCATTTTCAGGGGAGTAATCTTCGGTTTTACCAATCACGACATAAGAATTATTCGCGATCCGTTGTGCTTTTAGATTATATTTTAGGGGGGCAGCATTTAAAGATGAAAATGGAGCTGCCAGAATTGGGAGTGCCAGACTAGAGGCACCCCCTATTAATAGCGAGCGACGAACTTTATCCATCAGGACACCTCTTTTGTCTTTTTGTTTTGATTTAATTTTCTAAAGCAGATGATTGAAATGGTGCAGGCACTGCTACATCAATCAAATTGCCTTCATTGTCGCGCCCTTTGATATTAACTGCGGTTGTCGCTTCCTTTAAAATAGGAAAGAGCGTGACAGTTGGGTTTTCCGAGAGTGGCTCGCTGATGTATAAATTGCCAAGCAAATTTCCTTTAGCGCCTTTAAATTCTAATTTCTCGATAAAGAAGGCAGGGATGCCATCAGCCAGTCCTGTATCCATTGGGTGACGAATGGAAAATCTTAATCTCGTTGCTTCTTGTCCTGGTTTTCTCCAGATTTGGCCACGAATTTCAGCCAGTCTTTTTACCCAATCGTCATTGCCATAAGCAACAGCTGGTTGCGAGCAACCGCCACCAGAGGCATCTACATATGTGCCGCCAACATGCCAAACACCGTCTTTATCCAAAACAGCCGCCCGAATTGGGGTTGCTTGGCCGACTTTAATGCGGAAGCTTAGTCTGGCTTCAGCTTGCTTTGGCTCATAAGTTAAAACTTTAGGAATTGGGTTGAGGTCTGCAATTACTACAATTTTTTGGGCATTCTTTACGCTTCTCGCATCAACATGAACGGGTAAATTTAATTGATCCTCAGCCACTTTTGGTGTGTGCACAAGGATTTGGCTGTTCATGACTATTTTTTTACTGTTTTTGTCAGTTAGCAAATGTTCCTTGGCCATAAAATCCCACATAACGGAATTTAGGCTATCTTTCGGAATTGCAATTGATGTTTCAGCCGCTGAAACACTGATTGAGGCAACTGGTATTGACAATGCAACCGTTAATAACGTTGCACATGAAAACTGCTTAAACTTTGAAAAGTTAGATTTTGCTTCTTTTTTGCTCATAATTCTTCCCGCTTATAGCTTGTGCCCGATATTTGATTAATAAATACAAAAATCAGGCTTATGATCCCCAAATTTAATTCGCTTACTTAACTCTCTATTCTATGAGTTTATAATTATTTTTGTTTTAAGCATAATTTCATGTGCTTATAGCTTTAGAGCATTATAATTTTATATGCACATTCGCGAATTCTACCAATTGGTAGAAATCTAATCTAACATAAATTTTATAAGTTTAAATTAGGCGTTTGGTAGCAATTTTTGCTCATTTTTGAGGGTTTTTTGGCTTTTTTTCCCTCATTAGTGGAAAAAACAACTTGTTTTCCCCTAAGGTGTGAGCATGTTTTGGATTTTTTTATTTTTATTTTTGCATTGAATTGTCTATTCCTTTTATAAAGATGGCTTGCCCCGCTTGACAATTCTTCTCTCATTACTTCAATTGCTGGTTTAACCTCTTAAAACTCTATTTTCATTAAGCCTAAAGCTTCGTCATGCTGCATATAAATAACCTTACCTATCGAATTGATGGCCGTCTTTTAATATCTGATGCCAGCATTGCCATACCTTCTGGACATAAGGTTGGGATTGTTGGGCGCAATGGCACAGGCAAGACCACACTCCTAAAATTGATTACGGGCGAATTAGCGATCGATGATGGGAGCATTAGTTGGCCTAAAACCCAGCGAATTGGACATGTGGCGCAAGAAGTTCCTTCTGGTGAAACTTCACTGATTGACATTGTTTTGGAAGCTGATGTTGAGCGTCATGCCCTTTTAAAAGAAGCTGACACTGCAACGGATCCTGAGCGCATAAGTGAAATTCAGCTTCGCTTGCTTGATATTGATGCTCATTCAGCACCGGCCCGTGCTGCAACAATTTTAGCTGGCCTTGGGTTTGATGAAGAAGCACAGCAAAGATATGCTTCTGAGTTTTCTGGTGGATGGCGCATGCGGGTGGCTTTGGCAGCGGCACTTTTTGCAGCGCCTGATATTTTATTACTCGATGAGCCTTCTAACTATCTTGACCTTGAAGGCACGCTTTGGCTTGAGAATTTTTTAAAGAACTATCCGCATACCGTTTTAATGGTGTCTCACAACCGAGAATTACTGAATAAATCAGTTTCGCACATTCTTCATTTAAACAAACAAAAGCTCACTCTTTACACCGGTGGTTATGACCAATTTGAAGATACCAGGAGAGAGCAGCAACGGCTTGAATTGAAGATGATGAAAAAACAAGATGATGCTCGGCGTCATCTTGAGGCTTTTGTTGATCGATTTCGTGCAAAAGCATCCAAGGCGAAGCAAGCGCAATCTCGCTTGAAGGTGCTTTCTAAAATGCAACCTATTGCTGCTCAGATAGATGACAAAGTCGCTCCTTTTATTTTCCCTAGTTCAACGACAAAACTTGGCAATCCGATTATTCGGCTTGATGATGTTTCTGTTGGGTATGAAGAGAATAAGCCTGTATTGCGTGATTTAAATTTGAACGTTGATATTGATGACCGTATTGGGCTGCTTGGATCGAACGGTAATGGTAAATCGACCATGGCGAAATTACTTATGGGTCAACTTGCCCCCATGAGCGGGTTTCGCAAATGCTCGAAAAAATGCTCCATTGGTTATTTTGCGCAACATCAATTAGATGAGTTAAACCCACAAGCTTCTCCTTATGATCATATTGCAGAATTGATGGAAGATCACACAGAAGCTCAAAAACGTGCCAAATGCGCGGCGATTGGATTTGGCCCTCAGAAAGCTGATACGAAAGCTGCTCTTCTATCTGGTGGTGAGAAAGCGCGGCTTTTATTTGCTTTGGCGAGTTTTCATGGGCCTCATATTCTTATTCTCGATGAGCCGACCAACCACTTAGACGTTGATAGTTGCGAGGCGCTTATTCATGCGATTAATGAATATGAAGGGGCTGTTATCATCATCTCTCACGATCGGCATTTATTAGAGGCGACTGTTGACCGACTTTGGTTAGTGGACCAAGGAACGACTGTTCCTTATGACGGTGATATGGAAAGCTATCGCAAGGAGCTTTTACAAAGCCGGGGTGGCAAATCGAAATCTCAAGACAAAGCTCTTTTAGATGACAAACCAAAAGTGAGCCGCAAGGAAGAACGCAGGATTGCTGCTGAAAAGCGTGCACTACAAGCTCCCCTTCGTAAAGAAATTCAAACTGTTGAGAAAAAGATGGAAAAGCTAAGTGATGAGCTACAATCCATTGACGCTCAGTTGGATGATGTCACGCTTTATGAAAAAGATCCTGATTTGGTGAAAGAAATTTCAATTAAACGGGGAACCACTCAGCGTGAATTGGAAGAGCTTGAAGAGAGCTGGCTTGAGTTAACAGAGCAGCTCGAAGTTCATTGAAGATATTGTAATCCAAACTGACAAGCTAAGTTTCGTTTTCAAAAATGGAAAATATCATCTTTTGTCATTAGCTTATCTGCCATGTTTACTACGAGACTTTTAACTAGAGTATTCTTTTTAAAAATCGATCGCCCCTGCCCGTACTTTTTTTTCAACATTTTCTCTATTGTTTCTTATTTTTTCAACTAGACCACGCCGTGCATTTGGACGATCATCATATTTACCACTCCAACTAACAATTTCAATCATAACTGGAACCAGATCACGGCCCTTTTCAGTTAGTGAATAGATATAACTTCGGGCATTTTCGGGGTCACGTTTCTTTTTAACAATCCCCTGAATTTCTAAATGCTTTAGACGGTTTGAAAGAATATTTGTCGCTATTCCATCACCCGCGCCCAAGAATTCCTTAAAAGTTGTGAAGCCTCGAAACATAAGATCACGTATGACAATCATACTCCATTTATCTCCAAAAACGTCCAAGCCAAAAGCGACCGGACATCCATATTCAGAACGTTTATTTTGAACCGACATAATTTCTCACATATTTCTTTTGTTATTTTAACTTGCAAAATGCAATTTAATTTTATAAGTTTTTATAACTTGCATTTTGCAATCTATTTTTACCTATGAATTATTAAGGAATAGTGGACCCAATGTTTAATCATTTAAAGATACAAACTATTATAAGCCTCATAACAATATTTATCTTTGCAAACTCCGCTCAATCTGAAGAAATAATTCAATTGGGTGGAAAGAATTTACTCACTATTGAAACAGACGCACTCTACCCTGAGGGAATTGAATACAACCCTTACAGTGGTGAATTTCTTCTGAATTCTTTTAGAGAAGGGGCTGTTTATGCAGTAAACCAGAAGGGTGATTTTCGTCTGTTTATAAAAGATAAACGGCTAATTACAGGCATGGGCCTTAGAGTTGATGCAAAAAGAAACCGTTTGTACGTTGTCACTTCCGATCTTGGTGTTAGCAAACGAAAAAGTGAGCTTGGCCCCAAATCTTTTGCATCATTGGGGATATATGAATTATCCAGCGGCAAACCCATTTCATTTATCAACCTAGCAACGCTCAGACCAAAAAGTGAGAAGCACATAGCGAATGATATCACTATTGACGGTCGGGGAAATGTTTATGTCACAGATAGTCTCGCTCCGGTCATTTACAAAATTGATTTAACAGGTCGGCCTTCTGTATTTCTTGAAAGTAAAAAGGATTTTTCAGGCGAAGGATTTAATCTGAACGGTATTGTTTACCATCCTGATGGTTTTCTTATCGTTGCAAAAAAGAACGAAGGTTTTTTATTTAAAATACCACTTTCGAACCCTAACAATTATACAAAAATCCAATCAAATCTAAATTTAATCGGTGCTGATGGCCTTGTACTGATTAACAAGCATAAGTTGGTTGTCATTACAAACAGAGCTGCTGGCGTTAAATCTGATACAGTGTTTACCTTGACTAGCAGTGATGGGTGGAAAACAGGACATGTCACTGATAAATATACATTTACTGCAGATGAATACCCAACAACTGGTACTCTTAAAGATGGTAAAGTGTTTGTTGTTTACAGTAGGATAAACCGTCTAATTTTTAATAAAGCTGAAGAACAGGCCGAAGGATTTTCACAAAAATCAATCATTCAACAGGTAGGAACAATCAAAAAATAAAATCTAAGAATGATCCTAATGATTTAAACTACTTACAGATAAGAATGTCATCTAGCTAAAGAAAGACATGCACTACAGGCTCTCCTTCGTAAAAAATTCAAACTGTTGAGAAAAAGATCTTGATTTGGTGAAAGAGATTTCAATTAAACGGGGAACCACTCAGTGCGAATTGGAAGAGCTTGAAGAAAGCTGGCTTGAGTTAACAGAGCAGTTCGAGGAATAGATTTATGATCTCAACTATTCCTTCAACAGCCCTCTTCTTTTGAGGACTTTTTTCACGAAGGCCTCTGCGGTTTCTTCTTTTTTAAAACAGTTTGTGATGTTACTGATCCGACTACTCACACTGATTTCAGGAAAACCAATTTTTTCCATATCGTGTTTCATAGCGTTTGCCACACGCTTAAACCCTTCTTGATCATAGCCTTCTAAATCTCTAAGAGTTAAGATAGCAATGCAATCTGCGATGCTTTCATTCATTAAATGTTCGGGACCGTTGCGCGGCGGGTGAGGACGGTCGACATCACCGGTTTGATGATGGGCGCATTCGTGTCTGTCGATAAATTTTTGAAAATCTTTTGGAGCTGCAGCAAAGTTAGATCTGTATATAACCGGATTGCCCCTCTTATCTTTTTTGGCCATACCTGCGGCAATGCCTGGTCGCCCCTTATCGGTATTTATAAATTGCACCTTCTCTTTCTTGTAATTCATGCAGAGCGGCGGGGTTGTAATTTTGAAAGATTTATTTTCTTCACCATGGGCACTGGATAGGCTGGTGAGTGGTATGCAGATCCCAGCTATAAAACTAATTCGAATAACATGAGCAATCACTTCATGTATGCTTCTCTGTTTAATCGCCATTAGATAAACCTCCTTTAATCACCTTCGAAAGAAAAGTTTACCTCCAATTTATATTCTTTTACAGAATTAAAAATTTCACAGCTGCAATAAAAACTACGAAAGCCAAAAGCCATACCAAAATTCTAATGGGGGCTATTTTTAAGCCGACCTTTGTGCCAACTAAAGCGCCGAGTAGAACCGCAAATGCCCAAACACCTGCAAATGCTGGTAGGCCATTCATGGTTACTAAATTACCGGCTAAACCTGCGATAGAATTTGCGAGCACAAAACAGACGGCTAACCCGGCTGTTTGTCTAACATTGGCCCAATTAAACAAAATTAATACAGGGCTTAGCAAAACACCGCCGCCTATTCCCGTAAGCCCAGATAGAAAGCCTATTGTCCCGCCTGCCGAGAGGCTACCAATTAATGGTATTTTTAGAGCTTCATTTGATAATAATTTCGGCTCATATATATTTTTCCAAATTAAATAAAGAGCTGAGAAAAGAAGCAAGCTTCCTAAAATGGGACGGTAGATTTCGGGCGGGAGATGAATGGTGCCACCAAGAAAAGATAAAGGGGCTGATACGCCGATGAGGATGGCGGCAGCTTTCCAATTGATGTAACCGGCTTTGGCAAATTTATAAGTACCAAGGCCTGCAACGACAACGTTCAATATCAAAGCAATAGGGCGAATAAATTCTGGCTCTAATCCCAAAATTGCAAAAATGGCTATATAGCCTGAAGCACCACCATGACCTATTGAAGAGAATAATATCGCGATTGCAAAGAGTGCGACTGCAAGAAACCCTATTAGCTCAAAACTCAAAACTTTGATCCCCATATCACCTTTTAAATTTTTCTTTTTATGAACAATAACGTTTCAAACCAAGCTTTTATTCCTTCAATTTTCAAATAAATATTTATTTAACACTAATCTTTATATTTTTAATAAAAACAATCAGTTATTGAAAATTCCTCGCATAGACATCTCTTCACGGTTCGGCTATTCTTGTTCAAATTTCCAGCTCTTTTTTAACAAGGTTTTTTTAATGATCTTTCAGTTTCGCAAGAAACATGATCCATATTTAAGCTTAGCAAAAGATCTCAATGTTTATGCCCTCGCCCTGGTGCGAGATATGGATATGGCAGAAGATCTTGTGCAAGATACCTTATTGAAAATTTACGAGAAAACTGACCTTTTAAAACAGGCTGACTTTAAATTAAAACCTTATGCGTTTCGGATGTTACGCAACCTCTATATCGATAATTTACGCAAAGAAAAGGTTCGCTGGGAATATTCAGACGAGGTTAAACGTTTAACTCATGATGAATTGGTTGCTTCTATCGATGCTGAAGACCAATTGATTATACGAGAAGCTTTTGCTCAGCTTACACCTGAGCATCAAGAGATATTAATTCTTATTGATATATTAGGATTTCGATATGCAGAAGCTGCTGAAACACTTGATATTGCTCAAGGCACCGTTATGAGCAGAATAAGCCGTGCCAGAAAAGAAATGATTTTACAGCTTGAGACCTCTCCCCACTCATCCTGTTCACTTAATTCAGGACGTAAAAAATGACCCACCTCCCCGATGAAGAAATGATTTGGCTTAATGCTTTGGCTGATGATGAACTCTCAGCTGCTGATAAAGCCATATGGCTAAAACGCATTGATGAAGACACCGATGCAAAAGCAGCTTATGAATGTATTTTAGCTCTTAAAGCTAATTTGAAGAACTATACCGTTCAGCCAAAAACGAATGCGATTATCACGTCGCAACATTCTCCTACTTCTAATCAACTTTGGAAAATTGCGGCTTCTTTTCTCGTTGTTTTTGCTCTTTCAGGCATTGCGTTTTTCTTCATTCATCAAAACTCTTCCCTTCCTATTCAGGTAGCAGACAAAGAGATATTAAAGAAAGATAAAACCCCGTTTGAGTGGCATTCTAAGTTTTCTAAAACTCATTATGATTTTACGAATATTACTCCTAAGCAACAAAAGCTTGCCCTTTCAAATACAGAGCTTTTATTGCCTGACCTGAGAGCCTCTGGTCTTGCTTTAGTGAGCGCAAAGCTTTTAAAGACGAAAGCGAAGACATCCACTCATAAGGTACACACTCAGTTGTTGCATTATGTTGGCTCTTCAGGATGTCGTCTTACTCTTCACCTCGGTCCTACCTTATCTTTAAAAGACGATATTAAAAAGCTGTCGCTTGAGACCAATTTTAAGAATTGGACGGTCAATGATACTCAGATTTGGGTATTAGCTAGCGGCATGGATAAAACACGGTTTGCATCTATAACCGCTTACCTTCAAGAATACACAACGGCGGCTTCAAAGAAAATTTATCTTTCCAATCTAGAAGACAAAATGGGTGATGTTTATAAAACTGCTAGAAGTTGTGGTTAGTTTTAAGCAAAAAAGCCCTCTTTAAATTGCAGCGCATTGCTCAAAATTTAAAGAGGGCTTTTTTAGATTAATTTATTTTCTGTGGTCTTTTAAATGAGTTTGTTTTCGTTAACATCCATTTGTTGATTTACCACTGATTTTACTTTGGAAAGTTTGGTCGATCTTCACCATAATTTTTTGTTAGATAGTCAAGAACCAATGTATAATCTGGCTCTTCCATCTTTTCCATTTCCTGTTCATCGACCATCCATTCAAACATTTCAATCCAGCCTTTTCTTGTTAGCCCTTGTTGGGCAACAATTCGCTCTGAATGGCATGCTGTGCAGTTGTTGTATGTTTCTTCAGCACCTTTTCCCGGCACAAGAACACCAAACTCAGAAGGTTCGTCTTTAACAGCGACTTCTTGTTTTGCGGTTTTATTTTCACCTTTTGGTTGGTCTTTTGTTTTTGACAGGGCAAGCGGACTATCACTTTGAGCATTCATATAAGCAATCAAGTTATGTCTTTGTTTAGATTTTTTTAAACCAGAAAAAGTCATTCTTGTTTTTTTAACAACTTTTCTCGGTTTTTCCAGAAATTCTGCCAAACGTTCTGGTGTCCAGGTTCCTCCATATTCCTTCAAGGCTTTCGAATATTTTTTAGCATAGTCTTTGTTAGAGGCCACTTTCGCGCCAACTATTCCATAAAGATTGGGGCCTATTTTTTTTGATTTTGGGTTCTTGGTTATTGTGTGACAAGCGGCACATTTTTTAAAAACCTTCTCCCCTTTTTTAATATCTCCAGCAAACAAGCTTGTTGGGGTGAGCAGCATTACTGAGAAACTGAGTATGACAGTTCCTTTGCGTAAATGTTTCATTCATTTACTCCACTTTATTATTTTGAGAAAAGGACCCGCTTTTGCAGGTCCTTGAAGAGTTGTAATCGTTTTAAGCACCGGTCAAATTAAGCGACCGTCAGAGCAATACGGTGCAATGTATTGTTTAGATACCCCTTTGGGTTCCATGCCAAAGCAAAAGGTTGCTGGTCACCAGCGTCATCAGTTGCTCTTGCCCAAACTTCATAATAGCCTGCTTGAGGGAATTTTACTGTTCCACTCCAGTTTTGCCATGCGCCATCATTTACAGGATCATTGAGCTTCACCTTATGCCAGGTTGTGCCAAAATCATTTGAAAGTTCAACCATTTTAACTTTTCTATCACCTGACCAGGCGTGGCCTTTCACCTCAATTTCTTTCCCAACTTTACTACCCGTTTTATGAGATGTGATGAGTGATTTTACCGGCATCCGTTCGATAATTTCAAAATCTTTTTTATCTACTTTTGTGCCAGGAGCTACTGGGTATTTAGGAACGCGATAAGCTGTTCCTGTCATCTTAGGGCCATCATGTTCTACATCGCGCAAATAAATACGATTTAACCATTTGTGCGATAAAGAACCTGGCCAACCTGGCACCACAAGGCGCAAAGGTGCTCCATTATTGGGGTGAATTGGTGCCCCATTTTGGGCCCAAGCAATTAGGATATTATCTGTCATTGCTTTTTCAATGGGCATGCCTCGTGAGATAGGAAGTTTGCCAGGTTTGCCAGATAAATGTGCATCAGCCCCTTCATGGGCTGTGTAAATCGCATTTGATTTTACACCTGCTTTTTTTAGCACGTCTTTTAGCTTCACACCTGTCCATTCTGAACAAGCTACTGCGCCTAATGTCCATTGGTTACCCTTAGCAGGCGGGTCAAAAGCTGAGCGGCCATTGCCACCACATTCAATGGCTAGAGCTAATGTGTGTGTTTTAAAATTCTTCTTTAAATCTGCGATTGATAATTTCATTGGTTTTTCCACCAATCCATCAATCGTTAATTCCCAGGTATCTGGGTTTACATTTTCTGGTGGAATGCCATTATTTCGAATGAAATGTCGGTTAGTTGGTGTGATGAGGTCATTTAATAAATGAGCTGGTGTTTCTGCGTTTACTGGTCTGTCATTTAACAATGTCAGTCCATCTTTACCTACCAAAACATCTTCACTTGCAAATGCTGCAGGGACAAAACCGGCAGGCATATTTCTATGGAAAGGTATGGCTGAGCCGACCATAGCGCCCATTGTTGCTAATCCTGCTCCTTTTAAAAAGCCTCTTCTATCGGCATTAGTTTCTCTGCCGAAAAACTTCTTGTCTGCTTCTTCAGGGTTATTTTCGAAAAATTCATAAAGCCCTTTTGTTGGCTCTTTGGCATCTGTCATTTGCGTTCTCCTCCCACGCCTTGTTATTTGCATCTTTCATGCATTAGTTGATTAACGTTTAGGAGGAGCGTTTTATTCCTTAGGTGTTTTTAATTTAGTGCACTTTTAAAACAACTTCTTTTTTTATTCATTTAACTCAATGCTTTAGAGGGCAAATGTTTAATGGAGACTTTGCCTGTTAACTTAGAAGTTCACTCCAGTGTATTGACGCCGCGTATAAAAAGCGTTTTTCATGTAAATTAAGTGTATGAGGGAGTGTGTGGATGTCTTTATCTAAGATAAAAGATCTGTTCTTGGTGGCGGTGCCTGCTTTGTTGATCATTGGAGGCGCATTTTGGGCAACTTATCAATTTGTAGAACCAGCTCCCCCCAAACATATCTCAATTGCAACAGGTAGCTCAACGGGTGCGTATTATGGCTTTGGTCAAGACTATGCCCGCATTTTGAAACGTTCTGGAATTGAACTTGATGTTGTTTCTTCTGCAGGCTCGCTTGATAATTTAAAACGGCTTCATTCAAAAGAAAAAAGAACTGAGTTAGCTCTTATGCAGGGTGGTGTTGCCTCTCAAGGAGAGCGCGATGGGCTTATGTCTCTTGGTCGCATTTTCCTTGAGCCTCTTTGGGTGTTCTATCGCCCTGAATTAGAGATTAATCGGCTCACTGATTTAAAAGAGAAACGCATTGCCATTGGACCAACAAATAGTGGGACACGACAATTAGCAAATGCACTGCTTTCCAAGAATGGTATTACTCATGAAAATGCTGAATTTCTCTCTTTAAGTGGAAATGAGGCGATTTCTGCACTCGAGCAAGGGCAAGCTGATGCCGTGTTTCTTGTTGTTGCACCGAGTTCCCCTTTTATTCAAGGTTTGTTGAAGAAAACGACAATCAAACTTATGAGTTTTGAACGTGCTGATGCTTATAGCCGGATTTTTCCGTATCTATCAAAAGTGACTTTGCCCGAGGGTACTATTGATTTTGTTGCTAACATCCCTTCTAAAAACATCTCTCTTATAGCCCCTTCAGCGGCTCTTATTGCGCGAGATGATTTACACCCCGCGCTTGCCGGGCTTTTGATACAAGCCTTAAAAGAAGTGCACAGCAAAGGAGATATTTTTCAAAAGACGGCAGAATTTCCGAAAGTAACCGATCCTGAATTTCTGGTCACCTCTGATACGAAACGATCCTATAAGGATGGGGTACCGTTTTTGCAGCGCTATTTACCATTTTGGCTTGCTTCTTTTTTACAGCGGTCATTTATTTTACTTCTTCCCATTGCAACAGTGTTGTTTCCTATTATCAAATTGGCGCCGCTTTTATATAATTGGCGCATTAGAAACAGATTGCTTCACTGGTACCAGCAGCTGAAAAAATTAGAGCACAATATCAATGAAGATGTTGGCTATCAACACTTTGCAGAGAACATGACGGAGTTGGAGCGGATTGAAAGCACAGTTCAGCTCATCCCCGTACCGAAAGACTTCTCAGATCAGTTTTATCATTTACGAGGCGCGATTAGCCTTGTTCGTGAGCGATTAGAGCTGCAAGCAGAAAAGGTCATTTCATAATCGAATTTCTGACTTTCTCCGTTGTGTGATATTTTGCACATTAGCGGGTTTGTTAATTTTGTATCACCTCTTCATCGAGCGGCAGAGCTCTCGGTGAGAGACTGTAGCAAATTGACTAACTTTAGGAGATAGATCATGAGTAATGAAATGATGGGGAAAGCTTCCCCTGATTATGAAGCAATTAAGAAAAAACAAAATGCCGCCTGGGGCTCAGGTGATTATGCCAAAGTTGGTGTGATGCTGCAGCTTTCTGGTGAAGCCCTAGCTGAGGCAATGCAACTTCCTTACGGTGCATCGGTTCTTGATGTGGCAGCTGGAAATGGCAATGTTACTTTAGCTATGGCACGGCGTGGATATAATGTGACGTCGAGCGATTATGTAGCTTCGCTTTTAAAACTTGGTGCCAAGCGGGCTGAAGCTGAAGGGTTTGATATTACGTTTAAAGAAGCTGATGCTGAGAACCTTCCTTTTGTAACGGATCAGTTTACTGGCGTAGTTTCTACCTTTGGGGTGATGTTTACACCAAACCAAGAAAAATCTGCATCAGAGCTCTTGCGCGTTTGTAAGTCTGGTGGTCGCATTGGCTTAGCGAACTGGACGCCAGAGGGCTTTATCGGTCAACTTTTTAAAACTCTTGGCCGCCTTGTGCCACCGCCAGCTGGGGTGCAATCTCCGGCTCGTTGGGGAACACGTGAGTGGTTGGAAAGTAACTTCCTTCAAGCGGCGTCTAACATTTCAATCACACCTAAGACTTTTTACATGCGGTTTGAAAACCCAGAGGCGTTTATTGATTTGTTCCGAACTTATTATGGCCCGGTTCACAAAGCGTTTTTAACTCTTGAGCCTGACGCCCAAGAAGAGCTAACCCAAGATCTGTTACAGCTGATTGGGCGCTTTAACACTGCTGATGATGGCAGCGCGATTATCGCTTCCGATTATCTTGAGGTTATAATTAACAAGAAATAACAAAAAGCCCCTGCATCATACGAGATGATGCGGGGCTTTTTTAATGAGATACATAAGTTTCTTAAAGACCCAGCTTCTCTTTCAAAATGCCATTCACAACCTTAGGATCAGCTCTTTTTTCGCTCACGCTAGTCGTGCTGAGGCACAACAGCTGCGCGGGCGCAAAACACGGGTTTTGACGGCTTTGCCTACGTTACTCAGCCAAGCCTTACCTTATAAACCAAGCTTCTCTTTCAAGATGCCATTCACAACCTTAGGATCAGCTTTGCCTTGGGTTTGTTTCATCACCTGGCCGACGAACCAACCAACGAGTTGGGGCTTTTCTTTCACGCCTTCAACTTGTTTTGGATTATTCGCGATGATTTCATCGATGATCGCTTCAATGGCGCCTGTGTCTGTTACCGCTTTCATGTCACGGTCTTCAACGATTTGGGCTGGGTCACCGCCCTCTTCCCAAACAATGTCAAACAGGTCTTTTGCGATTTTGCCTGAGATATCGCCTTTTGAAATCAGTTCAATGATGCCGCCTAATTGATCTGCGCTTACTGGGCTGGTGCCGATCTCCAAGCCTTCCTTGTTCAGCCGACCGAAGAACTCGTTGATCACCCAATTGGAAGCGAGTTTTGCGTCTCTTCCCTTTGCTACATTTTCAAAAAACTCTGATGAAGCTCTTGAGCTCACCAAGATGCCTGCATCGTAATTGCTGAGGCCATAGTCTTTCATGAACCGCTCTTTCTTTTCATCTGGCAGTTCAGGAAGGTCCTTTGCAAGTGTGTCGACATAGGCTTGATCGAACTCGAGCGGCAACAGATCTGGGCATGGGAAGTAGCGATAATCGTGTGCTTCTTCTTTAGAGCGCATCGATCTTGTCTTACCGGTTTTTGGGTCAAACAACAAAGTTTCTTGGTCGATGGTGCCGCCATCTTCAAGCACATCAATTTGCCGCATCACTTCATGGTCAATGGCCTGGCCAATGAAGCGAATTGAATTAACGTTTTTGGTCTCTGTTCTTGTTCCCAACTCTTCGCCCGGGCGGCGCACGGAAACATTCACGTCTGCGCGCATAGAGCCTTGGTCCATATTGCCATCACAGGTGCCAAGGTAACGGAGGATTGTACGCAGTTTCGTCACGTAAGCTTTTGCGTGTTCTGAAGAGCGCATGTCGGGCTTAGAGACGATTTCCATCAAGGCCACACCAGTTCTGTTAAAATCCACATAAGAGTAGTCTGGATGTTGGTCATGCATGGATTTACCGGCATCTTGCTCTAAGTGAAGGCGCTCAATACCCACGTTAAAGGTAGAGCCGTCTTTCATATCTAGCACCACAACGCCTTCGCCAACGATGGGGTATTGGAATTGGGAAATTTGATAGCCTTGCGGTAAATCAGGGTAGAAATAGTTTTTACGATCAAAGCGTGAAAAGAGATTGATCTCTGATTTTAAACCAAGTCCCGTACGGATCGCTTGCTTGACGCATTCTTCATTTATCACCGGGAGCATGCCAGGCATGGCTGCATCAACCAACGAAACATGGTCGTTTGCTGCGCCACCAAACTCAGTTGACGCGCCTGAGAACAGTTTAGAATTAGATGTCACCTGAGCGTGCACTTCAAGGCCAATAACGACCTCCCAATCTCCTGTCGCGCCTTTGATTAGATGTGAGTTTTCAGATGACATTTTGACCTCTTAAGAAATATGGATGTGCCGCAAAAGTGGCACACAGAGATGAAATAATGGCTCATCTCTATTGGCTTTTCTTGCTTGAAGGGAATTCTTTACCGTAATGTTTGGTGAAGGGCAATATTATCTGTGCGCTTTTCATCGTTCTTGTCATGATTTTGGCTCACAGTACGGTTATCACATGCTAGTTTGTGGCCGTATAAATGATTTTTCGTGGTATTTAGGACTTTATTTCACTAGGGATAAATTATGAAAAAGTTTCTGATCCTTCTTTTGGTTATTTTCCTGCTTCTCGTGCTCGGCTCAGCCGCTGTGGCTTATCGCTACCCGCATGTGATTGCAATCGCTGAAGAAGGGTTTCCTGCCAAAATTTGGCCCGCGAAAGGCTTATATGTTGATGTAAACGGTAAGCCACAACAATGGCCTCACAAATTTAAAGCGGATGCAGCTCTTTCTCATGAATTTGGCAAGAAATTACAACAGCTCAATTTAGAAAATGAGACAGATGCTTTGGTAGCCTATCACAAGGGGGAATTAAAATATGCCTATTTCCGCCCCGGTTTTAATGAGAAAACGCAGTTCAATTCTTATTCTATGGCCAAAAGCCTCATTGGTTATCTTGTTTTAAAAGCTATTGATGAAGGGGAAATTGATGGGCTTGATAGCTCCATTGGGACTTATCTACTCGATATTAAAGATGAGGCTTTAAGAAATCAAAAAATTGAACGTTTTTTAACCATGCGTAGTGGGCTTCAAATCGAAAAGAAAGGCCCGCCTAAACCTTTGGCCAAAGATGCCAAACGGGGGCCTGATAAAGATGCGTCTAACCCGTTTACGCTCCTTGCGCAAATGCACATTGAAGGCCTTCCTGGCATTATGGATCAATTAAAAATGCCAATGGACCCTTCTTCTGACTATCACTATCAAAATGTTAACACTGCTCTGCTTGGGCTTATGCTCACCCGCATTTATAAGCAGCCATTGAATGTTCTTTTGTCTGAAAAAATATGGAAGCCTGCTGGTGCCTCTCGCGCCCACTGGCGAACATACACGAATGAAGGAAGTGTAACGCCCTATTGCTGTCTATTTGCTACAGTGGAAGATTGGGCCAAGGTAGCTTATTTCCTCTCTAAAAATGGTATGACCATTGAACAAATAACAGAAAAACGTGAGCCTCAAGACCTCACTCCGTTTCTTCAATCTTCAAACGTGATCAAATCTATGATGCCAGAGCGGTTTAAAAAGGCAGATCTTCGCGAGGGCGTCTATGGTTTGCATGTGCGCCATGATATTCTGGATCGTGAAGGAGAATCTATTCAAGGCCCCTTTACTTATTTTGTGGGGCACGGGGGGCAACTTGTTTACTTATTGCCCAAACATGACCTGGTAATCGTTCGTTTTGGACGGAAACATACTTTGCTTCACTCAACCGTTTATTATCTCTGGCGCATTATTCAGGCTGATAAAACCTATGTTCGCAAAGCTTCTTGAGTTTGAAGCATTTTGTTTTTAGACAAATATATTTTTGAAAAAGCTAGCCTGAAAAGCAAAAGAGGAACAAAACAAGGGGCAATTAAATGCCTCTCTTTGCTTCGTTCCTCTTTCACGACCCCTCCCCAGAGGTTCTTAAAACTCGTGTGAGTTGAATCTGTTGGTGATACTTAAGTCTATATTTGATTCAATTTCAAGAGAAATTATTCATTTGATTGCTTTTCATCCAATTTTTCTTCTTCATACTGAATGAACCAGCCGATCATTTGCCGCCAAAGTGCCTCAACAAGCCTTGGAGGAACGTCTTTTTCTTCCGCGTGAGCGCGCACTTTTTCAATGACTTGCTGAATGCGCCACGGCACTGTTGCATCAGCTGGGTTGTCTTTTAACTGCCAGGCACGGTCAACATAAGTAAAACGCTCTCCTATTAACGTTACCAACTGTTCATCCAGCCGGTCTATTTCTTTGCGAACATCTTCCATTGATGTGCAGTCTTGAGGTGCTTTAATCGTTGTCATTTTTGACGCTCCTTCGGTTGCCCACATGGCAACCGTCGCTGTTACCTACAGAGTTTAGTAATGTAATTTCTATGCTGCTTATGCACTTCAGATTGCCCACTAGCAACCGTGCTAAGCCCACCATTTTGTTGGTTTGGGTAGCTCGCCGGCGGCTTGTTCGATGACTTGGCCTGCTTTTAGGAGTGTGCCTTCGTCAAATGGTTTGCCGATAAGTTGCAAACCTAATGGCAAGCCAGAAGCTGACATACCAGCTGGAACTGAAAGTCCTGGAAGCCCTGCCATATTCACTGTCACTGTGAAAATATCGTTTAGGTACATCTCTAACGGGTCACCAGATTTTTCACCCATTGCAAAGGCAGGGCTTGGTGTGGTTGGTGTGAGCATCACATCAACATCTTTAAAGGCTTCATCGAAGTCTTGTTTAATGCGGGTTCTCACCTTTTGAGCCTTAAGGTAGTACGCATCATAATAGCCAGCAGAGAGCACATAAGTGCCCATTAAAATCCGGCGTTTCACTTCATCACCAAAGCCTTCCGCTCTGGTGTTTTCATACATACCGTCGATGCCGTCACCTTCAACCCTGAGGCCATATTTCACACCATCATAACGAGCAAGGTTAGATGAAGCCTCAGCTGGAGCTACGATATAGTAAGCTGGAAGAGCGTATTTTGTGTGCGGTAAGCTCACTTCAACAATTTTAGCGCCAGCATCTTTAAACCACTCGATGCCTTGCTGCCAAAGAGCTTCGATCTCTTCACTCATGCCATCAACACGATATTCTTTTGGAATACCTATTGTCATACCTTTCACTTTACCGGCTAATTCTTTGCGATAATCAGGCACGGCGATGTCGACAGATGTTGTGTCTTTTTCATCATGGCTAGCCATGGCTTGCAACATAATGGCTGCATCTTCGACAGTTCTTGTGATTGGGCCTGCTTGATCAAGACTTGAAGCAAAAGCAATTGTGCCCCAGCGCGAGACACGGCCATAAGTTGGTTTTAAGCCAACGGTGCCTGTAAAAGCTGCTGGTTGGCGAATTGAACCGCCGGTATCTGTTGCTGTTGCTGCAACACAAAGATGAGCGGCGACTGCAGCAGCTGACCCACCAGATGACCCGCCAGGAACCAATTTAGCGTCATCACCTTCACGGCGCCACGGGTTGATTACTTCCCCATAATGACTTGTTTCATTTGATGACCCCATAGCAAACTCATCCAAATTGAGTTTACCAAGCATGACAGCGCCAGCATTCCATAGGTTTTCAGTCACGGTGGATTCATAAGGTGGCTCAAAGCCATCTAGAATATGTGAACATGCGGTTGTGCGCACACCATTGGTGCAGAATAAATCTTTAATGCCTAAGGGAATGCCTTCAAGAAGACCTGCTTCACCTTTTGCCATGCGCTCATCAGATTTAGCGGCCATTTCAAGCGCTTTTTCTGGTGTTTCTAGAATGTACGCATTTAAGGTTTTATTTGCGCTTTCAATTTCTTTGATATGGCTTTCAGTGTATTCTTTGGCTGAGAAGTCACCATTATCAAGCCCTTCGCGAGCTTCAGCGATTGATAAATCTAGTAAATCTGGCATTTTCTACTCCACCACTTTTGGCACAACAAAGAAATTATCTTCAGAAAGTGGTGCGTTTTTCGTCACTCTTGAAGCGTAACCACCATCCGTTACAACGTCTTCGCGTTTTTTCATGGTTGTTTCAACAACACTTGTTAAAGGTTCTACATCATCCGTGTCGACTTCATTAAGTTGCTCGACCCAGGAGAGAATTGAGCTCAATTCTCCTTCCAATGATTTTGTTTCCTGATCAGTGACCTTAATGCGCGCCAGTTTGGCGATTTTTTTCACCGTGGCCTCATTGATTTGCATTTTATGAACCTTTAAAATCTGATGGTTAGTGGGATTTCTCCGCACTTCAAAATTTCATATTATTGGAAAAAAGGCATTTTAGCCCTTAAATTTCTTTTCAGCTTCCCTGTAATAGCGCGAGAGACAATTGCCTGCAAGGCTATATTTAACGGCAATTTTAATGGCTGATGTTTTTGGATGTTCCAAAAGCCTCTTTTGCCTTAAGTTTAAAGGCAAGTTATTTTTGAGGCTTTTGGAAATTTGATGACATTAAAAAAATGAGCCTAAGTCAAAGATTTGACTTAAGGTCTATCTTAAGTGTGCTTTGCGTGCTGTTTCAGCGACTTGAGGTGGTACATGATCCATGGTCTCATAGCGACGCACGGTTCTTGGATCACGAACGCCTATGATATCTGCGAACTCACGTAATGTTAAATTCAATTGACTGCGAATTTGCTCAAGCTCTTCGCCTGTCATGTCCGAAAGGTTAGGATCATAAACCGCAAGGCTTCCATCACGTCCGCGTAAAATCGGTGCTGTTTCGCCTGTGTCTTTAATCAGTTTATAATAGGTTGAGTGAAACCGCTTTGCTTCATCTGAAGCTTCAACATAACCGGCCTCTTTCAGGGCTCTTACATAGCGCCTTGTATATCGTCCGCTCGCCCCTGTTTCTGTTGAAATGTCGTTCACTGACCACCATTTTTCGTTGTCGCGCATTGCTGCCCATAATTTGTCAGCTATACGATTTGATTCTGGTGCAAGTCTTTGCCGCATCAAACTCCCCACACAATTTAGAGTTACAATTAATAATACCCGCCTACGAATCACTATTATACATTAACCGCTTGATTCTCCCAATCGTTGATTAGATCGTCTAATTTGATTTTTTAGTATATAATTGAATTATGGTGATTTTTTACTTTCTTCAATTCAACAATTTGGAGTGGGGCAAATGAAATTTATCTACTGTATTTTGCACTCTTGCAGCCCCCTCTTTAGAAAGCACCTTACCTTTTCTATTTTATTCTCTTTCGTACTATGTTTGCTTTTTCCTTTTTCAATTGCCATTGCTCAAGGGGATGAGAATTTATTGAACCGCTGTTGGAGTGTTGAGCAATTAAAGGGGAAGATAAAAGAAGTTCGCTCCAAACGTTCGCGTCATGGTGTTCTCCCTCCTCAAGATCAATCTGAAGTTTCTTATCCGCTAAACTCAAACTTCATTAATAAAACTAATCCTCAAGGTACCGTTCGTTGGGTAAAGCTGCCAAAGGGGAAAAAATATATTGCCCTCACGTTAGATCTTTGCGAAGCGGCTTACGAAATCTCTGGTTATGATGGTGGTGTGATTGATTATTTACGGGCACATAAAATCAAAGCCACCCTCTTTTTAGGAGGGAAGTGGATGGACCACCATAGTGAGCGCACTCAACAACTTATTGCTGATCCGCTTTTTGAAATTGGTAGCCATGGCTGGTCTCATAAGAATTTACGCAAAACTTATGGTAAAGTTTTGGCGCGAGAAATCAGCGCTGTTCGTGGAGCTTATGATCGCGCCATTACTTCTCTTAAGAAAAAGGCATGTTTTGCCCCTTCTCAGACAAATTTTTTTATGACATCAGACCTTTCCGCTCAAACTTCACATTTGTCTAGAAAAGCTGCCCCATTGCAAAAACAGTTAAAACTTTTTCGCTTTCCTTTTGGGACTTGCCACAAGCAGGCCTTGAAAGAAGTTTACAAACAAGGGCAATTGCCAATTCAGTGGAATATTGTGACTGGAGACCCAGCGTTTGGCCAATCAGCTCGGCGGATTGCGTCCATTATTAAACAACGGGTAAAACCCGGCTCGATTATTATTGCTCATGCGAATGGACGAGGGCGAAACACGGCGCAGGCTTTGCCTCTTTTTATTCCTGACTTATTAAAGAAAGGCTATCAATTTGTGACTGTGAGTGAACTCCTGGCGGCTGGAGAACCGCAAATTGCGCCAACTTGCTATGAAAATAGGCCAGGTGATAATTCTCATTATTGATTTAGATCTACCCGATTTGATGAGCGTATTAATACTGTTACTCAATTTAAGCTATTTTCATACGTATTCATACGAACTTGCGTATTTTTCCTCCAACTCGCAGACTTAAAGTAAAGAGTTACATGAATGACCAACGGATATAAAAATTCACGTTATTACCTGGGGGAGGTAAACGGAGAGGCTCTTGCATTAGAGAGTGTAACGCCTGATTTCGCTCAATTTTTAGCCTCTAAACTTTCTCACATATTACCCTGGAGTGAAATTGCTCTTGGGGAAGAGAGCCTATTTGACCATTTTACACGGGTGGACCCAGCGCTCAATCGTTTTTCTATTCACTATGGGGAAGAACTTGTCGGTGCTATTTCTGTTCGGGACCCGTGGTTGAAAGGGCCTTACCTTGAATTGCTTGGGCTTTTACCATCAGTGCAACGGCTTGGCCTTGGCCGTGAGTTAATGACTTGGTTTGATTTACAAGCTCCAGACACAACGCGCAGCCTTTGGCTGTTGTGTTCTGACTTTAATTTGGCAGCTTATGAATTTTACTTAGCTATGGGCTATCAAAAAACCTGCACCATTGATAGCCTTTATGCTGAAAACTTCAATGACTTTCTAATGCGCAAGAGATTAAAATAAAAACTCCGCAACTCTTAACCGGGAGAGAGTTGCGGAGTGACATGTCTATTTTTGTTAGCGCTTGAGGGTAAGGGACAAGGGCTGCGCTAAACTCTAATTGGGGAATAGAGTATTTGTTATTTCACAACATATAGACATGGTTTAGCTGAAGATAGACAGCGCCATTTTTTTCCTTGGTTGGTGTTAATTTTGCTGCATGTAATTGATTTGTTTTTAGCTATCGACCACAGTGACCACGGCACACCGAATTGAGATTTCACATTGATTGACCAGCCTTTTCTAGCGACATTTCTTGCTTTGAATTTTCCTTTGCGAACACCCACAGCTTGTGTTGGGTATGATTTACAGGCATATGCTTGAGCTTCGCTTGATTGCGTAACAAGGCCGACACCAAGTACAGAAGTTAGAATTGCAGCAGCAAGAGTTGTAGATAAAAGTTTCATTTTATTTTTCCTTTTCAATTTTAAATCTCGATCAATTTGTTTCTTGCTTATTCGTCGTTATGAATTTTGGTTTGGTTCAAAATTTTTTAATTTTTTTGCTTAAGCGCCCCTACTTTATTTCCCTGCCTTCTGACACAAGGTTTAGCGATGGCCCTACAGCCCCATTGATTTGATTGTTTTGAAAAGGTGCACGGAATTGATTTAGCTTTTGCTCTCTTCCAAGAGGCCCAATTAGAACCAAGACTAGCTGAAACGGTTGCGTTCCAATTTATAATGGCCTTCTTTCCTGCAAAGTTTTTAAATTTATGCTTTGCTTTGGCTAATTTGTAGCTTGTAGAACATTTACTGCCTGAAAATGCTTTTGATGGTGAATGGGAACTGACAAGTAAAAATGAGCTTAGGGTTAGTGCTGCAAGCATAAAAAACAGTTTTCTTTTTTGAATGATTTTCATGAGACTCTCCAAAAGGTGAATGCTTATACCTATTGGTCTTTCAAAAATGATTATCGGTTCATTTTTCTGATCGCTTTAATGTGAACTTGTGCCTCTATCAAATCTGTGCTGATCTGATGTACATATTTTCATGGAATGCCATACTTCTCGGATTGAATACACACTCACAAATGGGGACTGAGTTATGAATAGTATTATCTTAATTGGATTGATTATCACTTTTCTCACACTTATTCCTGTGTGGCGCCAATTTAAGTCTCATCCACGCGGCCTCTTAGTTGTGTTTTTTGCGGAGATGTGGGAGCGCTTTTCTTTTTATGGAATGCGCGCACTTTTGATTTTTTATCTAACGCAACATTTCCTCTTTGATGACTCAACTGCTCAAGGGTTTTATGGGTCTTATACCTCTCTTGTTTATCTCACTCCCTTGGTTGGCGGAATTTTAGCCGATCGATATTTAGGAACGCGCAAGGCCGTGGCTTTTGGAGCCTTGCTTCTTGTGGCGGGGCATTTTTTAATGGCCTATGAGGGGAAACCTGCTCAGCAAGTTTTAACCTATAACAATCAAACATATGATTTTGTGGTCTCTGGTCGCGGTAGTAGCAGAGATGTGCAAATTAAGATTTCTGATAAGCTTTATAGTTTCTCACCTGAAAAAGATGGTGCGCTTCTCATTAATGGTTATGAGGGCAGTGAACAGCTTCCCTCAAAGCTCGAGAAAGATAGCTACACCCTTTCTGTGACGAATAGAGACATCACGGCTCAGAATGTATTATTTCTCGCCCTTTCATTTATTATTCTGGGGGTCAGCTTTTTAAAGCCGAATATCTCTTCTCTGGTCGGGCAGCTTTATGAGGAAAATGATCCACGGCGCGACCCCGGTTTCACGCTTTATTATTACGGTATTAATCTTGGTGCTTTTTGGGCCTCTATTCTTTGTGGCTTGCTTGGACAAACCGTTGGCTGGTGGGCAGGCTTTGGACTTGCCGGGCTTGGTATGCTGGCAGGCTGGATTGTTTTTGTTTGGGGGACACCGATGCTTGATGGACGGGGAGAGCCAAATAAGCCTGCTCTTTTAAAACAATCTTTTATTGGGCCTCTTAATAAAGAATGGGGAATTTATGCACTTTCAATTTTAGGGCTTGGGCTTTTATGGCTTTTGGTACAACGGCATGAGATGGTGGGGTATCTCTTAATGGTGAGCTCTATTTTTATTCTCTCTTATCTTGCCTATTTGATGATGACATCTCTCACCAGGGTCGAAAGTCATCGGATTATTTTAGCGCTCATATTAATTTTTGCGGCTACAGTTTTCTTCACACTCTTTGAGCAGGCTGGCTCTTCGCTTAATCAATTTGCCTACAGGAATACTGAGCTTACTCTTGCTGGTATTTCCCTTCAAGCATCGCAGACGCAATCTTTCAACACCGGGTTCATTTTGATTTTAGCGCCTATTTTTAGTGCGCTTTGGGCTTTTCTTGGTCGGCGTGATCGAGATTTTTCAGCGCCGATGAAATTTTCTTTTGCGCTTGTTCAAGTTGGGCTTGGATTTTTGGTTCTGGTTTATGGGGCGCAATTTGCTGGTGATGATTATAAAGTCCCGCTAATTTTTTTGATGATAGCTTATTTGTTTCATACAACGGGTGAGCTCTTTATTTCTCCTGTTGGCCTTAGCCAAATGACGAAACTTGCCACAGTTACATTGATTTCAACATTAATGTCCGTTTGGTTTTTAGCGGCTGCATGGGCCCAATGGCTAGGCTCTTTGATAGCTAAACTAACAGCTACGAAAACCATTGCTGGCCAGGTGCTTGACCCAGCGGCCTCTTTGGCCACTTATGTTAAAGTGTTCCAAGATATTGGGCTTTATGCTATTGGCATTGGTGTTTTGCTATTTTTCTTAAGCTTTGCTCTTAAAAAATTGGCACATGGTATTAAATAAATATCATGGAAATAAATAACGTTGCGTCGATAAGACCAACTCATAATGAATTATATTTTTTAGAAAGCGCTTATTTTGGCTGAAGGATTTTTTATCACTGGCACTGACACTGATGTTGGTAAAAGTGTTGCAAGTGCCTATGTGCAGTTGCATTTAGATGGCACCTATTGGAAACCCATACAATCTGGTCTCGAAGGTGAAACAGACACTCAACTGGTTCAACGCATTACGGCTCTTGATGATGACCGTTATTTTTCTCCTCAGTTTGAATTAAACGCGCCACTCTCTCCTCATGCTTCTGCAAAACTTGATGGCGTTTCAATTGAGCTTAGTGATTTTACTCTGCTTCAAAGCTCTCGTCCTCTTATTGTGGAAGGAGCCGGCGGGGTGATGGTGCCTATTAATGATCGCAGTTTTATGATTGATATGATGGCTTCTTTGAAACTGCCAACAATTATTGTTTCGCGCACAGCTTTGGGCACGATCAATCACACCCTGCTGACGATTTCAGTTATGCGCCTTGCTGGGATTAACATCGCTGGCGTGATTTTAAATGGTGAGCCTAATGAGGGTAATAAAGAAGCGATTAAGCAATATGGTAATGTTAAAATCTTAGCCGAAATTCCACGGCTTGATGACTTATCAAGAGATAGTCTTTTGTCTATCTCTCCGAATATTCCAGTTAATGAATGGGGGGTGTCCGCATGAGTGATATAATAGCCCGCGATAAGCGCCACATTTGGCATCCCTTTACTCAGCATAAAACCGAGTGCGAGCCCATTGCAGTTTCTCATGCGAAGGGCGCCTCTATTTTTGATGTTAATGGCAAAGAAATAATTGACCTTATTTCTTCTTGGTGGACCATCACCCATGGTCACTCTCATCCAGCCATTAATGAAGCGATGATGAACCAGGCTAATAAAATGTCTCATGTGATGTTTTCTGGCTTTACGCATGAGCCGGCTGTTAAAATTGCTGAAAGTTTAAGTCAGCATCTTGGTGGCAATCTCTCAAAGGTTTTCTTTTCTGATAATGGATCGACCTCTGTTGAAGTGGCGCTAAAAGTTGCTTACCAATATTGGCAGAACAAAAACGAACCAGAGCGCACCAGTTTCATCGCTTTTGATGGGGCGTATCATGGAGATACGTTTGGTGCGATGGCTGTTGGCAAGGGGTCTGGCTTTTTCTCTTCCTTTGATGATTTGCTTTGCCAGGTTCATACGGTGCCTTATGGCGAAACGTGGCTTGGTGACAATGACGTACATGCGCGAGAAGATAGAGCTATTGCAGCTTTACAAAAAACAATTGAACAACATGGTTCTACCATCGCAGCCATTATAATGGAGCCTTTGTTCCAAGGTGCTGGTGGCATGAAATTTTGCCGACCTGAATTTGTAAAACGTGTTGTCGAGACGGCAAGAGCTCAAAACATCCTAGTGATTTTTGATGAAATTGCGACCGGCTTTGGCCGCACGGGCAGTTTGTTTGCGCATCAACAATGTGATGTAAAACCAGATATGATCTGCCTCTCTAAGGGGTTAACGGCTGGGACTTTACCCCTTTCTGTGACCGTGATTGACGAGCAAATATTTGATGCTTTTTTAGGTGATGATTTTTCAAAAGCGCTGGCACATGGACACTCATTTACTGGAAACCCCCTTGCTTGTGCGATTGCTAATCGCTCTTTAGCTCTATTTGAAGAAGAAAAAACTTTAGAGCGGATTAAAGCCATTGAGGCAAGCCACCGCGAGTTTGCAAAAGACTTACTTTCTCATTCAAAAGTAAAACATGTTCGCGTGTGCGGGTCTCTTCTTGCGTTTGATATTGATGAGGGGGATGCGAACCTAGAAGGCTCTTATAAATCTGAAACCAGTATGAAACTACGAGATTTCTTCTTGGCTGAAGGATTTAACATTCGTCCGCTTGGACCTGTTGTATATCTCATGCCGCCCTATTCCATCACTGAGGCTCAACTCAAGAAGGGCTATGAAGGTTTGCTCAAAGGGCTTGAACTTGTTCAATGATTTTTTCAGCGACCCATTCTGGCTCTGCTAATTGCAAGCAATGGGGCGCTGTTTCATGCCAAGAGATTTTTTGATTGTTTAGTTGCGCTTTAGGTTGCCCACTTCCTAAGTACGCCTTCGGTTGCCCACCTGCAACCGGCGCGGCAACCGCGTTTTTTGATGGCGCTTTAGGTTGCCCACCACCTGCAACCGCGCTGTACCATTGCTCCTCTATAGCGCTGGCAGGGACGATCTTATCGGCTTTAGAGGCCAGGATTAATTTGGGGCAGTTTAAGCTAGCGGCTTCTTCAGATGCGTCCCAGGTGGCGAGCCACTCTAAGCCTTCATGTAATTTTTCTGGATTTAGATTATCAGCACTTGTGAAATTTTTGCACCCAGCTCTTCGCCAAAAGAGAGCCATTTGAGTGGCCGGGTTTGCAAGCACGCCTTCTTTCATTTTGTTTAAAGTCTCTTCAGCCGTGAAGCTCGCAAAATTCGTAAAACCGTTTACAGCTATAAATGCCTTTAGGTTTAGCTTTTCAAACATCTCTGTTTGATAGTTTTTTAAAAACCAACTTGTTCCGAGCGAGTGAGTGATTACGATGGTTGGTTGTGTTTGGTCAAACGGGCTTGTTCCCCCCCCTTTAACAAACCCAAGATCAATAGTTTTGCAGTCAAGGCTCTTTACAGCATGGCCCTTTAAAGCTTGAATTGTGCTGTCCCAAATTGTGCTGTTCATTCCCCAGCCATGTATGAAGAGCAACTGCATTTTTAAAATCCTTTTTTCTCTCACGGGCTATTCTACAGCTATCTCTGCAGTCCTACATTTTTGATGTGCTTTAGGTTGCCCACTAGCAACCGCGCTTCTTAGTTGCGCTTCAGGTTGCCCACTAGCAACCGCGCTTCTTAGTTGCGCTTCAGGTTGCCCACTAGCAACCGCACTGTGCAGAGCAACGCGCCGGGCTTCGTACTTGCTGCGCCATGTTCCACAGCCTGAATGTCCCACAGCCCGAAGTAGGTTGAGGTCCTTCTTCGGATATGAAGATACCTCTTATTTATTTACCACTTTTTTAGGACTGTTAATAATTGGTCGATGTCTCTTTCACTATGGGATGATGTGAAGGCAAATCGTAAACGTGCTGTTCCTTCTGGCACGGTTGGAGGGCGAATGGCGGTGACCCAGAGACCTTGTTCTTTTAAATAAGCAGATAGATCAAGCGCCTCTTTCGCGTCGCCAATAATCAACGGTACGATTTGTGTTTCTGAGCGACCAGTGCTCCAACCTTTTTTCTTAGTTAAGTTCGCCATTTCTTCTCTAAAGCGCTTTGCATGATTGGCCACTCTTTCTCGCTCCTCTCCTAATTCGGGAAGAAGGTCTAGCCCTGCATTAATGGCGCCTAAAGTAGCTGGCGGTAAGCCAGTTGAATAAATAAGACCGCCGCACCGCTGTGTTAAATAATCGATCATGGTTTGGCTTGCGGCAACATAAGCGCCAAAACTACCGAGCGCTTTAGAAAATGTACCTATTGTAATATCAGCGCCCGTTGCCAGTCCTTTGCCCCCTTCGCCTAAAACACCAAAGCCATGAGCATCATCAGCTATGAGCATTGTGTTTTCATTCTGAGCTATGGTTAACAGCTCTTTCATTGGAGCTATGTCCCCATCCATACTAAAAACTGTTTCTGTTAGAAGAAATTTAGGGCCCCCTGCTTCAGAAGATTTTAAAAACTCATCAGCATGGTTTGCATCCAGGTGCCGATAACGCTTTTGACGGACATTTGCCGCCGAGCATCCAAAATGCATGCTTGCGTGATTTAGTTTATCTGAGACAACCACGGGGCTTTGTTTTAAAACTGTTTTGTCAAACAATGCGTGAAGGACGGCTCCGTTTGCCTGGTAACCAGAGGCGAGTATTAAGGCAGCTTCAGTGCCTTTGAGTTTGGCGATTTTTTCCTCAACTCCAGCAAATAAGGGGAAATTTCCTGTTACAAGCCGTGATGCGCCAGAGCCCGCGCCATATTTTAGCGCCCAATGGGACGTTTCTTCGATTAATTTAGGGTGGTGTTTCAGGCCTAAATAGTCATTTGAAGCAAAATTTAGGTATATTTTACCATCTATCTTGATTTTACCCGCGCTTTCCGGCTCAATAGACAGCAAATGACGCCTTAGATTTTTATCATGGCAATCTTCTAAAAATGTTTTATAAACGCTTTCAAATTCTTTCATTATTGCTCTTTAGTTGAGTAATTTGATCTGTTAGCTTACAAGATAAATCAGATCAAAAAATATGCAGATGATATATTTTTACAGGAACACTCTTTAAACAGGAACCCTTTGCTGTACCATGGATGACTATACACTTTCAAATGAAGACGCACCTACACACGTAGAAACCGAAACTTCATCTTATGTAAACACCCCAGAAGAAATTTCAAAACCTTCTGATGCTTTAATTCGTCATGATTGGCAAACAGACGAAATTGTTCAATTACTTGAAAGCCCTTTGATGGAGCTTTTATATAAAGCGCAAACCATTCACCGTCAGTTTCATGAAGATGGTACAGTGCAACTTGCCAGTCTTTTGAGCATTAAAACGGGCTCATGCCCTGAAGATTGTAAATATTGCCCGCAATCGGCACATTATGGCAAAAAGACGGGGCTTGAGAAACAATCGCTTCTTGCGACTGAAGCTGTGATGGAAAAGGCTAAAATTGCTAAAGACGCTGGAGCGACACGTTTTTGCATGGGTGCAGCGTGGCGTAATGTGAGAGAAGGTAAAGAATTTGACCAGGTAGTTGACATGGTCAAAGGTGTTTCTGACATGGGCATGGAAGCTTGTGTAACTTTGGGGATGCTTAATGAAGATCAAGCTCAACGCCTAAAAGAAGCTGGTCTTAATTCTTATAATCACAATATCGATACGTCTCCTGAGTTTTACGATAAAATCATTACAACCAGAACATTCGAAGATCGTTTAGAGACGATTTCTCATGTTCAAAAAGCTGGTATCTCACTTTGCTCTGGTGGGATCATCGGTATGGGTGAAACCATTGTTGACCGCGCACGTATGCTCGAAGTTTTAGCAACACTCACACCGCATCCTGGCTCTGTTCCGATTAATGCGCTTGTTCCTGTTGGTGGTACCCCGCTTGAGGGCCGCAAACATGTTGACTCAATCGAACTTGTTCGCATGGTCGCTACAGCACGCATTTTGATGCCTAAGGCGCGTGTTCGTTTGTCTGCTGGTCGCTCGAACCTTAATGATGAAGCCCAGCTACTTTGTTTTATGGCGGGTGCTAACTCAATCTTTTATGGTGAGAAGCTCCTGACTACTGGCAATAATGATGCTGAAGGTGATGTTTCCCTAATCGAACGTGCTGGATTGAAAACTCAAAAATAATGAGAATTTCTCCCTTTGTATCTGGGGGCATTATTTCCTTTTAAGCCTGGCTTTTCTTAAGCTGGGCTTTTTTATTTTTTGTACCTATCTCTTTGTAAAGCCAAAATTTAATTCTTAAGTTCGAAAAAAAATCTATCTTTTTGGGAAAAAAGTCTGTTAGACTTATTTTTAATGACATCATCTCTAGTGTGATGGTGCCTGAGCCAGAGTTCCAAAAAGCCAATTTTAAATTTGGCGGTGAATGTGTGCCCCTATAGAGAGTGATGTTTAAAAAAACATCTTGCAAGCCAGCTCCACCTTGGCGCTGCCTCTATGGATGCTTGATTTTAATAATGACTGAATAGCTAATCTTTAAAAGAGCTACTAAAGTAGCCACAAGTCCTCAGCTTTCTTTTTGGTCATTATAAATTAAGGAGGGACATAATCATGAGTGAAGGCTCTAAAAATAATGAATTTAATGATCAAGACTTTCAATCCGCACGATTTTCTGAACAATGGTTAGAGACTTCTAAACAAAGTGCTGATCTATTTTCCGATTTTATTCACCGACAACAAGATGCCACTGGTATTCAATTAAATATTGATGAGAATGCTGTTAAAGCCTTTCAAGATATGGCTATGCGTTATGCAAGTGACCCAGCCAGTTTGATGAATGCGCAGATTAATTTATGGAGCGGCCTTTCTAATATTTGGATCAATGCTGCTAACCGCTCATTAGGTTTGGAAACTGAGGAGAAATCCTCCAGCGTTAAAGACCGTCGTTTTAAAGATGCCGCTTGGGAAGAAAATGCTGCCTTTGATTATATAAAAGAGACCTACCTCCTTGTCTCTGATTGGGCGCAAAATTTATCTGAAGATGCTAAGGGCATGTCTCCAAAAGATAAGAAAAAGGTGCAATTTGTAACACGCCAATTTGCTAGTGCTATTTCTCCTAGTAATTTTCTTCTCACGAACCCCGAAGTTATGAAGAAAACCATTGATACAGGTGGGAATAACCTACTTGATGGATTTAAAAATTTACTCAGTGATATGGAGCGAGGGCATGGTCAACTTAAAGTCAGCATGACAGACCATGATGCGTTTAAGGTTGGTGAAAATATCGCAAATTCACCCGGAAAAGTGATTTATAAAAATTACCTTTTTGAGCTTATTCAATATTCGCCGAGCACAGAGAAAACTTATAAAACTCCGCTATTGTTTGTTCCTCCCTGGATTAATAAATTCTATGTTTTCGACCTCAAGCCAGAGAACAGCTACATTAAATGGGTGGTTGACCAAGGCTATACATTATTTGTCATTTCGTGGGTGAACCCGGGGCCAGCTGAGGGGCAAACAGCATTTGTTGATTACATGAAAGACGGAGTGCTTGTTGCTCTTGACGAAGTTTTAAAAACAACAGGCGAGAAAAAAGCCAACGCTTTAGGCTTTTGCATTGGTGGCATCTTGCTGACCACGACGCTTGCTTATATGGCGGCAACAGGTGACCAACGTATTAATTCAGCCACCCTTCTTGCCTCTATGGTTGACATGACAG